>JAPPLF010000023.1 GCA_028874215.1 Acidobacteriota bacterium | reverse complement strand
CGGCGGGCGCAGGAACGGTCTCGGTGCTCGCGGGACTTTCACCACGGACTGTTAGAGTCTTGCGGAGGAGCATCCGGGACACCGGCTAGCTCTCGCCTCGGATCCGGGCGCCGACGCCGCGCAGCCTGCCCACCACGTTCTCGTAACCCCGCAGCACCACCTCGGCGTGCTCGATTCGCGTGTCTCCCTGGGCGCACAGGCCGGCTACCAGCAGCGCCATGCCGGCCCGGATGTCGGGAGACTCCAGTTGCTTGCCGCGGAGCCGGCGCGGGCCTTCCACCAGAACCCGATGCGGATCGCACATGGTGATCCGGGCGCCCATCCGCACCAGCTTGTCCACGAAGAACATCCGGGCCTCGTACATCCAGTCGTGGACCAGGCACAGGCCCTGGGCCTGAGTCGCCAACACGATCACCAGCGACACCAGGTCGGTGGGGAACAGCGGCCATGGACCGGCGGTGAGCTGCGAGGGACTGACCATTCTGGAGGCCTCGACCTGCAGACCTTCTTCGCAGTCCCGAAACTCGATTCCGAACCGCTCCAGAACGGGGATGACGCCCATGAGGTCCTGCTGCCCGACACCCAGGAGACGAACCGACCCGTGGGTCACGGCAGTGGCGATGGCCAGAGTGCCGGCGTCGATGTAGTCCGGCGGCACGTCGAATTCGATCTCCTCCCCCGGTTCGCCGACGCCGTTGAGCACCCGGTAGTAGAGGGGATGGAGCTCGATGCGGCAACCCAGATTCCGCAAGAAATCCACCACGGCCAGGACGTGCGGCTCGCGGGCCGGATTGCGGATCGTCCCGCCCCCCAATGCGGCGAACAGGATCAGGGCGTTCTCCGTGGCCGTGACCGACGCCTCCTCCAGGTAGACCACCGGGTCTTCCACCTGACGGCTCTTGAAGATGTCGATGGAGGAACTGTCCTCCCGAACCCGGAAGCCCGCTGCTTCCAGGACCGACCAGTGGACGTCGAAGGAGCGGCGTCCGATGGGACAGCCGCCGGGACTGACGCAGGAGACACGGTCGAAGGCGGCGGCCAAGGGACCCAGAAGCAGGATGGCGCCCCGGAGCTTCTCCACCAGATCGGCGGGAAGCTGCTCCGGTTTCAGACCGCTGGAGTCCAAGTGGAGGGTCTCTCCCTGCCACTCCGCCTCCACGCCCACGACCCGGACGAGCCGGAGGAGGTTCTCCACGTCGTCGATGCGGGGGACGCGGTTCAAAACCACCCGGGAACGGGCCAGCAGGGCGGCGCAGATCAGCGGCAGGGCGGCATTCTTGTTGCCCTGGACCGGGTAGTCGCCGTAGAGGGTGTATCCCCCCTCGATGAGGAACTTGCGTGTGGGCGCCCGGTGGGTGTCTATCGCGGTCAACGCCATTGGTTTGGACTGACGATCAGGATTTCCGGTTCCAACTCGATGTCGAATTTCTCACGGACCCGATTTGAATATTTCCGGGCCAGAGCCAGCATATCACGGCTGGCTGCGCCTTCTTCGTTGACGAACAGGTTGGCATGATGACTCGCGATCAGGGCGCCTCCCATCCGCCGCCCCCGGGCGCCCACCTCGTCCAGGAGTTTGCCGGCCGGTATCTTCCCGTAAAAAATGAAATCCTCGGGAATCCGGCTCAGACCCTGAGGATCGAGTTCGTCCGCGATCACGTTCTTGAAGAAGCTGCCCGGGCATTTCAGCCCCACCGGATACTTGGCCAGACGGGTGGCCAGAATCTGGTCCGAGACCGGCTGCAGAGGCTCCGAGGCCGCCTCCAGGGCCAGGGTGCAGGAGAGCAGAAACCACTCCCGACGCTCCTTGAAGCGGCTGTGGCGATAACGGAAGTCCAGGTCCGATGCGGGGAGGGTCGTCACCCCCTGCTCCGGCGACCAGAAGGACACCTCACGGATCCGGTCCCCGATCTCCTGCCCGTAGGCGCCCGCGTTGCCCACCACGGCTCCGGCCACGGTTCCGGGAATGCCGTAGAGGCGCTCCATCCCGGCCAGACCGAGCCGGTTGACCCAACGGATGGTCTCCCCCAGGTCCTCCCCTCCCGAGACCCGCACCTCGTTTCCGGCGCGCTCCCGTCCCCGGAGGCGATTCCGAATCACCAAGCCGTCGTATCCGGCGTCCGAAAAGAGGACGTTGCTTCCCGCTCCCAGGAATAGCACCGGCAGGCCCTGGCTCCGGGCCCAGTTCCAGGCGGTGTCCAGCAGTCCCGGGTCGCGCAGTTCCAGCAGCCAACGGCTGTTTCCTCCGATGGCCAGGGTGGTCAGGGGAGCCAGGGGGGCTTCCGGACGGAGTCCGAACTCGGCAGGCGGGGTGATCCGAACAGACATGATGTGTTTTCCGATTGACCCCTTTTCCGATCTTTGAGAGATTCTGCCGGAGAACGGCCTCGGCGGACAAGGTCCCCGGAGCCGCCGGCCCACGGAGGTGTCAAAAGATGTCCATCAGCGAAGCCTTGTTGCCCGAGTTCGACCAGGAGATGGACGGCGCCCGCAGGACCCTGGAGCGGGTTCCGGAAGACCGGTTCGACTGGAAACCCCACGCCAGGTCCGGGAGCATGATCTGGCTGGCGGGTCACCTGGCCAACATCCCCTATTGGGCCACCCTCACCATCCAGGAGGACGAGCTGGACCTCATGCCCGATGGGAAACCCCTCCCGCAACCCCCGGCTCCCACGAGTGTGGACCAGATGCTCGCCGAATTCGACCAGCACGTCCGGGAGGCGCGCGCCTCCATCGCCGGCGCCGACGACGCGGCCTTCCTGTTGCCCTGGTCGCTCCTCAAAAACGGCGTCACCATATTCAGCATGCCCAAAATCGCGGTATTGCGGAGCTTCGTCATGAATCACCTGATTCACCACCGCGCCCAACTGGGAGTCTACCTGCGCCTGAACGACATCCCGGTCCCCGCCCTCTACGGTCCCTCGGCCGACGAGAACCCGCCGGGAATGTGAATTTGGTTTCCCACCCCGCAGAAGACGGTTCCCCGGCCCGGAGTTGGGACCTTTCAACGCTGGCGACGGCCCGTTCCATCATCGATGAATTCAAGCGTCAGATGGACTTGGGACTGGCGGCGGACCGCTCCGGTTCCCTGGCCATGATCCGGACCTTCATTCCCAAAACGGCCCGTTTCCACCCCGGAACCTACGTGGGTCTGGACCTGAGCGGCACCAACTTCCGGGTAGTGGTGCTCTCGGTCGACCCGGATCAAAGTCTCGCCGGGAGCCCCCGAATCCGGGTCTTTCCCATTCCTTCGAAGCTCAAGGGGGGAGAGGCGGGTCACCAGGTCCATTCCCGGGACCTCTTTCGATTCCTCGCCGGCGGCATCGCCCGGACTTTGGAGGAGGAGGAGGTCGCCGCCTCCGGCCTCCGGGTGGGGTTCACCTTCGCCTTTCCCACCCGCATGGAGTCGGCGGACCGGGGCGTCCTCCTGAAATGGACCAAGGAGTGGGACCTGCCCGACCTGGTGGGACGGGATCCGGTCCCCGAACTGGCCCGGGCCTGCCGGGAGGCCGGTCTGCAAGGAGTGAAGGTCAACGTCCTGCTGAACGACACGGTGGGAACCTTGATCCTGGGATATTTCCAGGACCGCCGGACCCTCGCCGGGGGAATCCTGGGGACCGGAACCAACCTGGCCGCCTGGCTCGGGTCCACGGCCATCAATTTCGAGTGCGGCAACTTCGACTTCGGCCCGCTTCGGAACCGGGTCCTCACGCCCG
The DNA here is from genome assembly GCA_028874215.1 of Acidobacteriota bacterium. Lineage (NCBI taxonomy): Bacteria > Pseudomonadati > Acidobacteriota > Acidobacteriota bacterium. The sequence goes on along the minus strand of JAPPLF010000023.1, from coordinate 31,938 downwards.
TCGACCGGGACCTGGACTCGCGGTCCCGAAATCCGGGACAGCAACGGTTCGAGAAGATGGTGGCCGGCCGCTACCTGGGGGGGCTTCTTCGGCGGCTCTTGGCCGGGATCCATCCGCTGGGGAGCTTCGGAGAGCGGGGCGCCGTGGGCGCGGAGGACCTCTCGCACCTGGCGGCGGATGCGGGCGGCCTGCCCGAGACCCGCCGCTTCCTGGAAAGGTCGGGCGTGGTGGATAATGGCCTGGAGCAGCGGCGGCAGGCGGTCTCTCTGGCCCGGATGATCCTGAGGCGGTCGGCACAACTCAGTGCGCTGGCCATGATCGCCACGGCGGAGTGGGCCGATCCGGAGTTGGAGGATGACCACGTGATGACCGTGGACGGCTCGCTGTTCGAACACGCTCCAGGTTATCCGGAAGCCATGCGCCGGATGTTCCGAAATGTCCTCGGATCCCGGGCCGAACGGATAGAATGCCGTCTGGTCAAGGACGGGTCCGGAATCGGCGCCGCCCTGGCCTCTTCGGCAGTGGAAGCCCGGGCGGACGATTGACGCCCTTGGAGAAGCTGACATGACGAGCCCGACCCGTCCGGCCGTGAAACGACTCCGGATCCTGTTTCTGGGCAGCCTCCTGATCTCGTTCGCCTACTCCATGCAACTGAGCCGCCACCGTCAGATCGAAGTGCCGGCCCCGGCGCCTCCTCCTCCGGTGGAGGCCGGAGCCGACGCGGCGACCCTGAATCTGAAGATCGTGGAGCGAGGATCGGATACTCCCGTCAGCGCCACCGTGAGCGTCAACGGAGGAGCCGTCGAGGGTGAGGAGGCCTACCTGGAGCATTCGCTGAGGCGTTCGGCCAACCGGCACAAGGGACCGATCCGGTTCCGTCCGCTGAGCTACTACTTCTACACCGACGGCACCCTCAGCCTGAAGGTGCCGCCAGGACGATGCACGGTGGAGGTGCGCAAGGGCTACGAATACGTTCCGTCGCACCGCACCTTCGAACTGGATCCGGGGCAGATCCTGGACGCCACCGTCACCCTCTCCCGCTGGATCGACATGGCCGCTCTGGGCTGGTATTCCGGGGACACCCACATCCACTTCGACCGCACGGGAACCAATGACGACAGCCTGCTGACGCTGACCTCGGCCCGGGACATTCGCTACGCCTTCAGCCTCTCCATGAACACGCGGGGCTACTCGTTGGGCGGAGCTTTCGAGTCGTGGCATCAGGCCCACGGCCTGGGCGACGGCTCGATCCGCAATCGAGGCCCCTACTTCCTCACCTCCGGCCAGGAGTACCGGACCCGGACCCTGGGGCATGTGACCATCCTCATGGCCCGGGATTACGTCCCGGGAACCGGTCACACCCCGAACACCGACAGGGGGCCGTCGCTGGGGGTCATCGGCGACCAGGCTCGGGAACTGGGGGGAGTGATCGGTCTCAATCACGGCGGCTACACGCGCCTGGAGGCGGACTCCCTGGCTCTTTCGGGAAAGATGGACTTCCTGGAACTGCTCCAGTTCGGAGGGTATCGGGGGCTCGGTCTGGACGGGTGGTACGACTTCCTGAATCTTGGCTACCGCTGGCCCATGGCGGGCGCCTCCGACTACCCGGCCACCCGCGAATTGGGGGACTGCATCACTTATGTGCGGGCTTCCGAGCCCCCCACCCCCCGAGGGTTCATCGAGGGCCTGCTCCGGGGGGAAAGCTTCGCCACCTCCGGGCCCATGCTCCTGGTCACCGTCAACGGGAAGCGGCCGGGAGAGTCGATCCTGGCGAAGGAGAAAACCAGTTTGGAGCTGGAAGTGGAGATCCGAGTCTCCAGTCCCCTTTATCCGGTCCGATACGTGGACCTGATCCGGAACGGACGCGTTGTGTCGCGGGCCTTCGCCGCCGAGGGCCGATCCCACTGGGAACTGAGCCGCAGGATCGAAGCCTCTTCCAGCGGCTGGGTGGCGGTGAGGGCTTATTCCGACGCCGGGACCGAAGCCCACACCAATCCCGTCTACGTCTATCTCGACGGCAAGCTCCCCTTTGACGACGACGCCTGCGGCCAGATTCTGGCCCGGCTGGATTCCTCCCTCCGCGCCATTCCCGCAAAGAGCGTGCTGGCCCGGGTCCGGACCCTCCGGGACCGGCTGGCCCGCTACCGGGATACCGGCGATCCGCAAGGCTTGGCGCTACCCTCCGCCGCCCGGATCGCAGAGGCTGAAGCAAGCCGGTCCGCCGCGGGGCCGGTCGCCGCAAAAGGAGCGGCATCGAGATGAGCCGACCCGGCCGGATACGCCTGAGGCTGATTCTTCCCTTTGCGGGATTGCTGTTTCTGACCTTCGTCCACTCCATGCAGACGCGCCGCTACGCCCAGATCAGCGAGCACCGTCCCCTTCCGCCTCCCCTGCCCGATCCCGGCCCCGACGCCGCGACGCTCCAGCTTCGGATCGTCGACGGGCGGACCGGCCGCCCGGTCAGCGCCACGGTCAGCATCAACGGAGGCACCCAGGAGCCCCGGCAGGATCCGTATCTCGCCTACTCGCTGCGGCGAACCAATGGAGAGCGCCAGGGGCCCATGAGGTTTCGGAAGCTCGACGATTACTTCTTCACCGACGGCTCCGTCAGCGTCCGGGTCCCTCCCGGCCACTGCGTGGTGGAGGTGGGAAAAGGATACGAATACCAGCGCAGCCGGCGGGTGTTCCGGCTGGAGAAGAATGAGGTCCGCCAAGCCACCATCGCCGTGTCCCGCTGGATCGACATGGCGGAGCTGGGCTGGTACTCCGGCGACACCCACATCCACTTCGAGCGCGACGGAAGCAACGACGACCAACTGCTGGTGCTCACTTCCGCCAAGGACATCCGCTATGCCTACAGCCTGTCCATGAACACGGGCGGTTACGCCCTGGGCCGGGAGTTCGAATCGTGGCGCCAGGCCCACGGTCTGGGTCCGGCGTCGGAGGTCCGGCGGGGCGGCTATTTCCTGTCGTCGGGCCAGGAATACCGCAACTCCTCCATGGGGCACGTCACCGTCGTTTTGGCCAAGGATTACGTTCCGGCCGCAGGGTGGACCGCCGACGCCAACCTGGGCCCCTCACTGGCCGTCATCGGGGACCAAGCGAGGGAACTGGGGGGCTACATGGGTCTCAACCACGGCGGCTACTACCGCCTGGAGGCGGACTACGTGGGCCTGACCGGCAAGTCGGACTTCCTGGAATTGTTGCAACTGGGTGGTTACCGGGGCCTGGGTCTGGACGGCTGGTACGATTTCCTGAACCTCGGTTACCGCTGGCCCATCGTGGGCGCGTCCGATTTTCCCTACAGCCGGGAGCTGGGTGACAGCATCACCTACGTCTTCTCGGAGACGGAACCGACGCCGCGCGGCTTTATGGAGGGGGTGGTCCAGGGACGCAGCTTCGTGACCAGCGGCCCCATGCTGCTGGTCTCGGTCAACGGGAAGGGTCCCGGAAAGTCGCTTCACTTCCCCGGAGGAGAGCCCGTCGCCCTGGAGTTGGAGGCCCGGGTCCGGAGCCCGCTCTATCCGGTACGGACCCTGGAAATCATATGGAACGGCAGGGTCGTCTCCCGCTACTTCGACGCGGACGGACGAAGCATCTGGGACCATGCGGAAAGGCTTCAGGTCTCCGGGAGCGGATGGGTCGGTGTCAGGGCCTACGGAGATCCGGGGACCGAGGCTCACTCCAACCCGGTCTACGTCGACGTGGGCGGGCGGCTCCCCTTCGACGACGACGCCTGCGGGCAGATTCTGGCGCGCCTGGAAGGGTCCATCCGCTCGGCCCTGACTCCGGAGATCCGCGACCGGTACCGGGACATTCATGCCCGGTTGAAACGCTATCGGGATACCCGCGACGCAGAGGGGCTGGCCATTCCCCGGCGTTGAAGCGGTCCCCGATTCGACCCGGAGCCCGTTGCATGGAACCGCTGCACTCGTGGGACCTCACTCCAAAGGAGGCGGTCCAACTCCAGAAGCGGCTCCGCTCCCGCATCCATACTGACCTTCCCTTGCCTGAGCCGGAAAAAATCGCCGGCGTGGACGTCGGTTACAGCCGCCCGCTCGGCCTCTCCGTCGCCACCGTCGCGGTCCTTGCCTTCCCCTCCCTGGAACTCGTGGAATCGGCGGTGGCCACCACACCCACGCCCTTTCCCTACGTCCCCGGATTGCTGAGCTTTCGGGAACTGCCTCCGATCCTGAAGGCCCTGGACCGGCTCTCGGCGCCGCCGGAGATGATCCTGGTGGACGGTCACGGACGGGCTCATCCCCGGCGATTCGGAATCGCCTGCCATCTGGGCCTGTGGCTCGGGATTCCCACCATCGGCGTGGGCAAAACCCGCCTCTGCGGCAAATACGAGGAGCCGGAGTTGACCAAGGGATCGCTCAGTCCCCTGTTGGACGGACGCGAACTGCTGGGCGTGGTCCTGCGCACCCGCACCGGGGTCCGGCCCGTCTTCGTCTCGGTGGGATACGGGCTGCCCCTGGAAGCCTGCGTGAACTGGACGCGGGCCGTCACCCCCCGCTACCGGCTCCCGGAGCCGATCCGGCAAGCCCACAACCTGGCGGCCAAACAGACCGGGAGCCGGTAACGCTCTCCCGTATAATGACGAACGTGACTGATCAGGATCCGAAAGCATCCGCCCTGGCTTCCGTGGGGCTCCGCCGTCCTTCCGAACTCATCTACCGGACCTGCTACGCCCCGGTGGACCTGGCCGGTCTTCTGGAGACGGCGGAGAACCGCTCCCGGATTCGGCGCCTTTCCGTCCCCCAGCTTTACTTCGGACTCAAGGAGTTGGGCGAGCACCGGATCCAGGCGCTGTTGCCCCACATCACCGAGGCGCAGTGGCAGGGCGTTCTGGACCTGGACCTCTGGAACCGCGACCGCGCCAACGCTGGGAAGTTCCTCTTCTGGGCGGCACAGATCATCCAAACCGAGAACCCGGTGGCCGCCAAAATCGTCCGGGGCACCGACCGGCAACTCCTGGAACTCTGGCTCAAACGCCGGATCAGGTTCGAGGAGATCGTGGACGACGATCCGGGTCCCGCTCCAGACGGGGACTTCATGGAAACCCCGGACCGCTCCTACCTGGTCCAGTTGCCCAGGAATCCGGAGGAATCCCGGCTCGCCCGCGCCCTGCTTTTGAAGCTGTACGAGCTGGGCCCGGAGGAGACCCGCCTCTGGATCCAGGAATCCCGCTACCGCACCTCCATCGAACTGGAGGAGGCCGCCTATCAGAATCGGAAACGGCGGATCGAGGACCTGGGTTTCCAGGATTACTTCGACGCCCTGGACGTGTATGCCTATCTGCCTCCGGGGACGCCGCTTCCGGAGAAAATGCGCGACCAACTGCGAGCCGTCGGCACCCTGCCCTCACCAGTGGCCCGGATGAAGCAGGGTCCCCTCCTCCTTTTCCAGGCCATGGCCGCCTTCGCCCGGCCCCACGAGCTGGAACCGCTGTTGGAGGAGCTGTTCTTCGTCTGCAACAAGATCCTCTCCGCCGACCGGATCCCTCCCAACCGGACCTCCCGGGTCAAGCGGGCCATCCGCAAGGCGCTCACCGGCATCAACCTGGGACTGGAGGTCTGGGCCGAAGGAGACTTGAACCGGGCCCGGGACGGACTCGGGCGCCACTACCTGCAATCCTTCTTCCACACCGGCTACAGCCGGTTGGTGGAACTGCGCGACCGGGCCCGAAAGATCCGGGCCCGGGACTCCCTCGAAGCCGGGTCGCCGTTGGCTGACGCCCTGGCGGAACTGTCCCGGAACTATCCGCTCCTGCTGGTGGAGATCCGGGAAAAGCGGCGGCGGCGGTTCCTCAAGAACCGGTCGGACCTGGAACGGGCCGACCGGTACCTGGAGGCGGCCCAGGTACCGTAGGGACACCCCTCGTGGGCGCCCACTCTTCGTCCTAACCTGACGGTCGCTTTTTCTGAGTCCAGACGGTGAGATTCGTCAGGTCCCGGACCGGGCTCTTCCGCGGGAGCCAGCTGATCAGGTATCCCAGTCCCAGCAGTGCCAGGTTGGCCAGGACGATGATCCAGAACCGGTCGGGAAAGAACCCGGCCAGCGCCGGCCAGATTCGGGCGCCCGTCTCGCTGCCCACGAAGACCCAGAGACAGACACCGGCCACGACGAAGACGGTGGCCGCGGCGGCCGACCGGCTGTCCACCCGGCGAGTGAGGAAACCCAGCAGGAAGAGTCCCAGCAGTCCGCCGCTGAGAATGGACATGAGGAGGCTCTGGAGGTCCATCAGGGTCTCGGTGCGGGTGAGGTAGATGGTCAGCGCAGCACCGATCATGACCGCCCCGAAGACCACCGAGAGCCAGCGGCCCACCGTGACGTAGTGCGCCTCGTCCCGATCCGGCGCCACCAGCCGCCGGTAGAAGTCGGTGGTCACGGTGGCGGAGGAGGCGTTGATGCTGGAGTCGAGGGTGGACATGGCCGCGGCCAGCAGACCCGAAACGATCAGCCCGGCCAGACCGGCCGGCATCTGGGTGAGGATGAAGAAGGGAAAGACCTGCTCGGGCGCCATACCGGACAACTCCGGGGCCGGGAAGTGATTGTAGAAGACGTAGAGGGCGGTTCCCACGAAGGTGAAATAGCACCAGACCGAAATCGTGGAGAAGGCGCCCAGGATGACCCCTTTCCGGGCTTCGCGGTCCGTCTTCATGGCGGAGTAGCGTTGGACCGTCATCTGGTCGGTGCTCATGATCTGGAGGAAGAGGAAGAAGTAGAGCAGCGTCGTGACCCAGAGCGTCTTCTCGTCCCAGGAGAAATGGGTGTCTCCGATGGAGAATTTCCCGGCCGCAGACGCCTCGGTCAGGATCTGCTCCAACCCTCCCGGAAGGAGCGTGGCCACCACCGGCACGCACAGGAGCCCGCCTCCCACCAGGGCCACCCCCTGGAGCACATCGGTCCAGATCACCGCCTCCAGTCCGCCGGCCGTGGTGTAGAAGGCCACCAGGACGCCGAAGACCACGATGATGAGGGGGAGCGGAAATCCGCTGAGGGTCTCGATGGCCAGCGAGACGGCGTAGAGGATGACCCCCAGACGGAACACCTGGAAGAGGATGAAACCGGCGCCGGCGTAGAGCCGGGCCCAGGTGCCGAAGCGGCGCTCCAGGTAGGCGTAGGCCGACGGGAACCGGCCGGCCCGGAAGAAGGGCATGAACAGAAACAGCGCCGCAAGGTTGGCGATGAGGTAGGTCATGTGCCCGGGGACGTAACGCCAGTCCCCCTGGTAGGCGAACCCGGGCATGGCCAGGAAGGTCATGGAACTGATGATGGTGGACATCAGGGAGATCCCCACCACCCAACCGGGCATGCTGCGGCCGGCCAGGAAGTAGGCCTCCGACGACTTGCTGCGGCGGGAGGTGTAGATCCCGATGGCGATCATGGCTCCCAGGTTCAGGCAGATGACCACAAAATCGGGCCACCTCAGATAGTGCAGCATCGGATGGATTTCTCCGTGAGAAGTCGAAACTCTATCGAAATCCCGGCATCAGGCCAAGTCACGACGAATCACGATGGCGTGGACCTCGCGAGGCCGGAGAACTGCTTCAACGACGGAACTGCGGTATCATGGCCGCCGCAAAATGGACATGGATGCGTTTCGAGCCTTCTTGAACCTGCATGACGAACCGGCATGGGACGAAGTGCTGGCGGACCTGGAGCCCTCGCTTCATCCCGTGGATCGGGAAGCGACCCGGATCTGGTTCGGCTTCTGGCCTCTGAAACTCCAGCGGATCCTGCGGGAGTCCACCGACGAGGCGGCAACGGCGCAGCAGTATCTCCTGGACGGCCGCTACCGGCTGGAGCACCAGTTGGACGAGTCCGTCGACTTCCTGTTCGGATCGATTTACTGGGACCGGGTCAAGGCGGCCCTTCTGGAGCGGAGTGAATCGGCTCCCGGCCGGATCCTGGAGAGCCTCGGGAGCGAGATTCGCAGTTTGGCGGGCGGCGTCGCGTCTCAACTCAAGGTTGAGGCATCGCTCCTGCTGGGAATCTCAGCGGTCGGTTTCATGGCCTTCCAGCAAGTGGGCGAGCAACCCTTCAGAAACGGCTCCGCTTCCGGATCGTCCCGCACCAAGCGGCCCAACCCGGAAAAGATCCTCAAACAGCGATCCCGAACGACGAGTCAGGGCCTCTTTGGTTTCCTCCGCACCGTGAACCGCAAGTTCACGGTCCGATTCGACGAATCGAAGCGGGACGCCGCCTTCTCCTGCATCGAGGGACAGGACCTGTCCTCCGCCTCCGCCGGGGATGACCGGGACTATCAGACCCGGGACCACCGGTGCATCGCCGGACCGATCCCGGCCGAATGCCGGGTCGCCTCATGCGGGTACTGCTGGATCGGCGTTCTGAGCGGCCGGGAGAAAATCGTCGAGGTGAGCGCACACGAGCGCCGGCGCCTGAATTACTTCGGGTACCTTGACTCCTCTTCCCACACCGAATCCCACCCCGTGATCCGGCTGGCCTGCCAGTCCAAGTGCTACGGGGACGTGACGGTCGTGGTCCCTCCCTGGAACGGGAGCCTGGACGGGCGTCGCTGATCCAGGATGGGCAGGACTCCCATCTTCAAAAGGAAGGGCCGTCGTCGCGAAGCAGTTGCGCGTAGCTCCGCGCCTCGTTGAAAAGTTGGCGGGTGTTCTCAACTGCCAACGGGCTCGCCTTCGGCGACGGGTTGAGTCAACTGCTCTTCACCGGCGCCGCCCCGCGCTTCCGCCGCTGCCTTCGCAGCTTCCTTGGCTTCGTATTCGGCTACCCTGCGCATCGCCGTTTTCCGTGCGCGGACGAGGGCGGCCATAATGCTCTTGGCCGATGGTTCGCCTTCTGGAAACCTGCCCGGCTGCTGGGTCATTTGTGGCCTCCCGGCATCTGTGGTTCGTTGCCTGGCACCTGATGCTGCTTACGCCAACGTCAGGCGCTTGTCCTAGGGTTCCGGCACGGGTCTTCCCAACTCCCGTGCCCTATCGATCCAGAATCGCATCGCTTCCTTGATGTTCTCCAGCGCGGACTCTTGATTGTCTCCATGCGCCATGCACCCGGGCAACTCGGGCGCCTCGGCGACGAAGGCTTGATCTTCGTTGTTCCAGTACAGAATGATCTCGTACTTGTACATTGGTCATCGGCCCCCAGCTTGTATTGGAGGATCAGCTCTCGAACCTGCCTCACCTTCTCCCATCGCCCGGCGGCCCGCCTCCAGGAGCTGGACGATCCGATCCACGTCGTAGACGCAACCCTGCCAGGCTCCGCCGCTGGCCGACTGGAGCGCCGCCCAGAGCCGGGTCTCAGCGGGCAGGCGGGGATGAGGGGCGAGCTCGGGATGCAGTTCCCTTCCCGCGAGAATTCCGTCGGCCTCAGACTCGGAGACCTCTTCCCCTTCGGGTCCCAGGAAGTTGATCCGGCCCTCCAGCCGCCGGCGGTCGATGACCAGTTCCAGCAGGTCCCCGTCCCGGACACGGCCGATGGGTCCGCCGGCCAACGCTTCCGGTCCCACATGGCCGATACAGGGGCCGGTGGACACTCCCGAGAAGCGGGCATCGGTGACGACGGGCACCGTCTTGCCCCAGGGAATGAACTTGAGGGCCGAGGTGACCTGGTAGATCTCCTCCATGCCGGTCCCTGAAGGTCCCAGGCCGGCCAGGACCAGGACGTCGCCCGACCGGATGGGCCGGGACCCCAGGCCCTTGATGGCCCTCACCGCCTCCCGCTCCGAGCAGAAGACCCGGGCCGGTCCGCGGTGCCGGTAGACCTGGCGCTCGTCCACCAGGCTGGGATCGATGGCGGTGGCCTTGATCACCGAACCCTCGGGCGCCAGATTCCCCGAAGGAAAGACGACGGTGCTGGTGAGTCCGTTCCGGCGGGCCGTCTCCGGGTCCATGATGATCCGGTCCACGTCCGCCTCGCCGGAATTCCGCAGGACCCGGCGGCTGTCCCGCCGCCTTCGGCTGTCCCGCCACCAGTCCAGCACCGTTCCCAGCTTCTCGCCCGTCGTGGTCCTCGCTTCCAGGTTCAGGAGGCCCAGGTCCCGAAGGTGGAGCATCACTTCCGGCACTCCGCCGGCCAGGAAGACCTGGATGGTGGGATGGTTGCGGGGCCCGTTGGGCAGGGCGTCCACGAGGCGGGGCGTGCTTCGGTTGACCCGGTTCCAGTCCTCGACCCGGGGCGGTTCCAGACCGGCGGCGTGCGCGATGGCCGGAATATGGAGCAACAGGTTGGTGGAGCCCCCAAAAGCCGCATGGACCAGCATGGCGTTTTCCAGAGCCGCCGGAGTCAGAATCCGGGACAGGGGCAGGCCGCGTTCCCTGAGCCGCATGAGCGCCAGGGCCGACCGCCGGGCCGCGTCCAGCCAGACCGGCTGCCCCGACGGACTCAGGGCCGTGTGAGGCAGAGCCATTCCCAGTCCCTCGGCCACCACCTGCGCGGTGGCCGCCGTCCCCAGAAACTGGCAGCCGCCTCCCGGAGAGGCGCAGGCCCGGCACCCCATGGCGGCGGCGTCCTGCAGGCTGATGAGTCCGTGGGCGAAACGGGCGCCGATGGTCTGGACCGTTCCCGCGTCTTCCCCGTTGGTGGGAGGCAGGGTCACGCCGCCGGGGACGATCAGTCCCGGCAACTCGGCGCAGCCCGCCAGCGCCATGAGGACGGCCGGCAACCCCTTGTCGCAGGTCCCGATTCCCAAGACGCCCTGCCGGGTCGGGAGGGACCTCACCAGCCGCCTCAGGACCACGGCAGCGTCGTTGCGGTAGGGGAGGCTGTCCATCATCCCCTCCGTCCCCTGGCTCCGGCCGTCGCAGGGATCGCTGCAATAGGCCGCATAGGGACGGGCCCCCTGGTCCCGGAAGACGCCGGCGGCGGCCGCCGCCAGCAGGCCGATCTCCCAATGCCCGGTGTGGTACCCCAGGGCCAGCGGAGTCCCATCGCTGTCCCGCAGGCCGCCCTGAGTGCTCACGATCAGGTAGGCGTCCCGGTCGACCTTGCCGGGACTCCAACCCATCCCCACGTCCTGGGTCCATCCGAAGAGGTTGCCGCTGGGCTCGTGAAGCAGCATCTCCTCAGTCAGGGGCAATTGGCCCTCCGGCCCCGCGCTCCGGGTCCGCACTCCGCCCCAGTCCAGATCCCGCCCCACGACGTCTTCAAACGAGAATTTCTTCGAGTCTCCCACGGGGAACCCAGTCTATCAGCCCCAAACCCGACTCTCGCGCACCGGCAGGTCCTCTTCTTTCCCTCTTTCCTCCTTTCCGCTCCGGAAGGTAGACTTCGGCCCGCCGGTCCGGACAGGATTCATGAAAACCCCTTTGGCCCTCTTTTTCTCTCTGTTGCCGTTTCTGCTGCTGGGTTGCTCCGCCGCAAACCCGCCGGGAGGCTTCGACGGGACCGGACCCGTCCGCATCGGCTACTCCAACGAGGCGCCGTTCGCCTACTACGACAACCGGACCGGACAACTGACGGGCGAGTCGGTGGAGGTGACGCGCCGGGTCCTGGAGTCAATGGGATACGACCGCATCGAGGGTGTCATCACCGAGTTCGCCTCTCTCATCCCGGGTCTCAAGGCGGGACGCTTCGACCTGATCGCCGCCGGCATGTGGATCCTGCCGCCCCGGTGCCGGGAGATCCTCTTTTCCGAACCCCTTTCCTGCATCCTCCAGGGAATGCTGGTGCGGGAGGGCAATCCGCTGAACCTCCACAGCTACGTGGACGTGACCCGGCATGCGAGCGCCCGGCTGGGGGTGGTGGCCGGAGGTGTGGAGCTCATGTTCGCCCGAGCCGCCGGCATTCCCGAGTCAAGGCTCTTCATCTTTCCGGACCAGCCCAGCGCCGTGGCCGGCCTCCAGGCCGGTCGGGTGGACGCCAATGCGGGGCCAGCGCCCGCCCACCGGGACCTGCTGCGCAAGCCCTCGGCCACGGGACTCGAGGCCATCGACCCGTTCGTGCAGCCCCGCGCAGCCGGACTCCCGGCCCGCACCTGCAGCGGGATCGGTTTCCGGAAAGAGGACAAGAGGCACCGGGACGAGTTCAACCGCCACCTCACCGCCTTCATCGGAACTCCCGAACACCTGGAGCTGATTCGCGCCTTCGGATTTACGGAAGCCGAGCTCCCCGCGGGAATGACGGCGGAAGAGCTCTGCGCGGTGGCTCGCTGATCTTTTTCGACCACAATGCTGCCGCCCCTGGACCTTCTCCCCAGCCTTCTGACGGGACTCCTGGTGACGCTCCAGATCACCGCCGGCGCCGCGGTGGTGGCGTTGGCCTCCTCCTTCCTGGCGGGTCTCGGCCGCCTCTCGGGGCGCAAGTCGGTCCGGGGATTCTCGCGCCTCTACGTCGACGTCTTTCGGGGAACGTCGGCGCTGGTCCAGCTCTTCTGGGCCTTCTTCGCCCTTCCCCTGCTGGGAATCCGGCTCGAAGCGGTGACGGTGGGAATCCTGGTCCTGGGGCTGAATCTGGGTTCCTACGGATCGGAGATCGTCCGGTCGGCGATCCGCAATGTGTCCCGGTCCCAGTATGACGCGGCCCGGGCCCTGAACCTGAGCCGGGGCCAGACCCTCTGGAGAATCATCCTGCCTCAGGCCGCGCTGCGCATGATTCCGCCCTTCGGGAACCTCTTCATCGAACTCCTCAAGGGAACCGCCCTCGTCTCCCTCATCAGCTTGGCGGACCTCACGTTTCAGGGGCAGACGCTCCGGACGTCCACGCTGCGTTCCGGCGAAATCTTCGCCCTGATTCTGGTCCTCTACTTCCTGTTGGCCCAGGTGATCGCGAGAGGAATGAGATTTCTGGAGTCCAGGTTGGCGGCGGGACGGGACTCCGGGGGTGCGGCGTGATCTTCGACTGGGGATTCGCCCTGGAGATCCTGCCCGCCCTGCTTCAAGCCGCCCTGGTGACGCTCCAATGCACACTGGTGGGCATGAGCCTGGCGCTGGTGCTGGGTCTGGCCTGGGCCCTGATGCGCCGGTCTTCCCGCCGCATTCTGGCTTGGCCGGCCACGTGGATCGTGGAGTTCGTCCGCAGCACGCCGCTGCTGGTGCAGGTCTATTTCCTCTTTTACGTCCTGCCGGAGTTCGGTATCTCCTGGTCGCCCTTCGTCACCGGCGCCCTGGGCCTGGGCCTCCACTACAGCGCCTATACCGCCGAGGTCTACCGGGCCGGCATCGACAACGTCCCATCCGGCCAGTGGGAAGCCGCCCGGGCCCTGAACCTGGGCTGGATGGAGACCTGGAAGTCGGTCATCCTGCCCCAGGCTGTGCCTCCCATGGTTCCGGCCCTGGGCAATTACCTGGTGGGCATGTTCAAGGAGACCCCCATCCTGGCTGCCATTACGGTTCAGGAACTGCTCCAGACGGCCAAGCTCATCGGCGCCGAGAGTTTCCGATACCTGGAGCCCCTGACTCTGGTGGGCCTCCTCTTCCTGCTGGTCAGCCTCTCCTCGGCGCAACTGATCGGGTGGCTGGAATCCCGGACGGCAAGGGTCGCTTCCTGAGACTCCGGAACACCTTCAGGTTCCGGGGACGAATCTCTGCAGCGCCCGGGTCAAGAGAAGACCCGCCAGAGCAAGTACGAGGCCGACCGTTTCCGAAGAGACGGCCGCAATGAGGATCCCGTCCACCAAAGAGATGCCGGCGATGAGACCGGTGACGGCCCGGGGAACGTTTCGCTGACGCGCCGAGAGAAACGACCCCGACCACAGCGTCCAGAACAGGAAGAAACCCAGCACCGGCAGCAACGCCCAGTGGGACGGGCCCCACACGGCCGCGTACAGGCCGAACCCCATGGGGGCCAGGAGCAGGAGAGCCGGCCACAGCGCCCTCACCCGGTTCAGGTCTTCCTGGGCAGCCAGACAGGTCAACCCGGCGACGTAGCTCGCCAGCACCAGAGCACCGGCCCAGACCAGGCCGGAGGGTGAACCGGCCGCCACGGAGCCGGCGATCAGGTAGATCAGTCCGCGGCAGACGGCCATCACCACGGGACTGTAGGGATCGGTCTTGTGCCGGTAGTTGTAGTAGACGATCAGGACGCCGAGGATCAACCCGATGAACAGGGGCTCCAGGCGGGGACCGGACTGCAGCACCAAGACCGCGTAGATTCCCGATTGGCCCACAACCAGCAACCCGAAGCCCAGGGCGTAGACCTCGAACAGGCCGATCTCTCCGGATGGAATGGGCCGGCTCGCACGTGACTTCCCGTCATACCGGTGGTCGAAGGCATCGTTGAGGAACATGCCCCCGGTGTAGAAGCAGGAGAGTGCGGCCGCCAGGACCAGCAAGGTGGGCATCTCCAAAGCCGCGCCGGAGAGAGTAGCTCCCGCCAGGCAGTTGGTCCAGACGGTGGGCAGATTGGACACCCGCCCCAGGTCCAGGTAGACGCGCCAGCGGGGTCTGCGGGCCGTGCGCGGCGGTTCCGCGTTCATTGCAGGAGCCTGTCCCGCGCCCAGGCCAGCTCGCGGGCGATGGCGTCGGTCGTATCCAGGGTCTTGTAACGCCGGGGGAGTACGTCCCAGGTGTAGGTCTCCACCTCCAGGTAGGGGCACGCCGGCTTCGACTTCAGACGAAACAACAGGGCCGCCAGGTCATCCTGGGTGGTGTCGAAACCGCTCATTCGGGAGAGGAAGATGGGAACGTGGAAATGAACTCTCCATTCCTTCCGGATGCCGGGCGATCCGGCGCCATGTTCCCGGAAATCCGCCTCCCGGTCCAGGGCCTGGGGCAGGTCCTGGTAACGGACGACTCCCCGCCCCGACGTCTCCACCACCTGGTGCAGGTAGGTCTCCTCGGCGAAAGGGCGGAGCGTCCGTTCTGGGCTGCCGTCCCCCTCCCGGAAGCGGAGCCGCAGAGCCGAACTGATTTGAACCTTCAGGATTCGGATCGCGGCGGCTTCCAGTCGATCCAGCACCTCTGACGGGTCCTCGAACTCCACGGCCACGTGACAGGCGTCGCAGCAGATTCCCAGGTGCCGCCGCGCGACTCGTTCCGCCTGGCCACGCGTCAGACCCGACTCCCGGACCAGGGTCCCGAGTCCTTCCTGCGAGAGGATGTGGCCCTCGAAAAAGGCCACCACGTCGTCCGTCGTTTCCAGGAAGCAGCACGGCTCGGGCTCCAGCGCCAGGGTGATGGTTTTTCCCGTCTGCTCCCGGAGCCGGTGGAGGTACGCGACGCTGCGGAGCATCATCCCGGCCATCCGGCGAACGTCGCCGGAGGAACGGACCTCCGCCCGAAAGGCCCCCGGAACCGTGCTGATGCTCCCTTCCAGGGCCGCGTCCTCGGGCAGCAACCGGGCCAGAATCCGGGCCAAACGGTTCGTGTACTCCAAGCGGACCCGGTCTCTCCAATCGGGAAGATAGACGTTCTCCTTGACCCGGGCCCGGTGGAAGACACCGTAGGGAAATCCGTTGATGGTGAAGACGTAGGCGCCCTCAGTTCTCAGGAACTCCTGAAGCGCCTCCAGGTTTTCGGGACGGGCCAGGGCGTCGGCGGCCTGGCCCGAAAGACGCGGCCCGATGGCGAAGGGCCGGCCCGGACAAAGCTGATTTCGAACCGCGCCCGGATAGGACCTGAGATTCTCCCAGACCTCGGGCCAGGTCTCGCCCGGATGGATGTTCAGGCAGTAGGTCAGATGAAATCCCGGGACCAGTTGCATCGTGCCTCGGTGCGTCACCCGGCCTGGGGTATTTCAGTCTCGACCACACCGGCGCCGGCCTTTCCGAAAGAACGCCGGAGCCATTCCATGGAATCGAGCAGGAGCCCGTCGTCCATTTCCGTCACCTCGAAGCTGTCGCCGATGTCCCGAATCAGGCTGATGTGGAGCGTTCCGCCCAGGTGTTCCCGAAATTCGGCCAGTCCCTCCAGTACCACCCTCTCCCCGCCCCGTGTCATGGAGATGGCCTCGTCCCAGACCGGCAGGCCCAGGTTTCGGAGCAAGGAAAGGACTCGATTCAGGATCCCCCGCTTCAGGAATCCCGCCCGGACCGAGTAGGCCAGGTCAACGGCCATTCCGATGGCGACCGCCTCTCCGTGGCGAAGCCGGTTTTCGGTCATGGACTCCAGCTTGTGGGCGGACCAGTGTCCGAAATCCAGCGGCCTCGCACTGCCGAACTCGAAGGGATCGCCGGAACTGCGAATGTGCTCCAGGTGGAGCTCCGCAGAGCGCCGAATCTGATAGTGCAGAGGTTCCCCCTCTCCCCGTGAGAGTTCCGGGGCGTTCTTCTCCAGGTACTCGAAAAGGGGCCGGTCCCGGATCAGCGCCACCTTCACGGCCTCGGCGATGCCGGCGATCTTGTCTCGAAGCTCCAGGGTCTCGATCAGGGAACGGTCGTTGACGACTGCGTAGGGGGGGCTGAAGGCGCCCAGAAAGTTCTTCTTGCCGAAGAGATTGACCCCGTTCTTGACCCCCACTCCGGAATCGCTCTGGGCGAGGACGGTGCTGGGGACACGGATGACCCGGACCCCCCGGTGACAGATGGAGGCGGCAAATCCGGCGGCGTCCAGGACCGCGCCCCCGCCCACGATCACCATGAAGGACTGGCGGTCCAGGCCCACCCGGTTCATCTCCTCCACCAGGGTCAGTACATGGCGGAGATCCGCCTTGACGGCCTCGCCCCCGGGCACCTCCACGGGCGCGCAGACCAGTTCCAGTTCCTGAGGACGGGATTCGGCGTAGGCGGCAATACGGGCGCGCAATTGAGGATGAGCGCGGGAGACGTTCTCGTCCATCACCAGGAAGAGGCGGTGGCGCCGGTCCGATTCGAGACGGTTCACCACCCGCGAGAAGACCGGATTCCCCGGATCGAAGACACCCTCCGTGAAGATCACCGGGTAGTCGAAATCCAGGGTGAAACTCTGGTTGACGATCTCCATTTCGTTTCGGGCAGTCGGTCTCATTCTATTCCTGCGAGGACGCTGCGCCGTCCCCTGACCATGGTCATCCGGACCGGACCATGCTCGACATCAGGGGCCGGTTCCGGAAGCGCCGGAAGCGGAGTGGTGGGGGGCGACATCGCTCAACAAAGGGCCGTAAAAGGAATTGTAGTCTACCACAGGGCCGGAGAGGCGAGCGCACCGGACGGAGGCCGGCTCAGTGCCGGTTCCCGCTTCCTTGGAGCTATCGTGCCGGAGGGAGCGCGGGTACAATGTGGCGTTGCGGACCATGAGATTCTTTCCCGCTCTCGGAGCACTTTTCGGTCTCGTCAGTGTGGCGGCGGGAGCATTCGGCTCCCATGTCCTGGAATCCAGGCTCTCCGACGAAATGTTGGAGATCTTCGAGTTGGCTACCCGCTACCTCATGGTTCACGCATTGGTCCTGCTCCTGCTGGGCGCCCTCTCGGGCCGCATGGCTCCGAGGCTCGGGTCCGCGGCCGGATGGGGATTCTGTTCCGGAACGATCCTCTTTTCAGGGACGCTCTACGCTTACAGCCTGACCGGGTCTCTCGGGTGGGTGATGCTCACGCCCGTGGGTGGAACCGCTCTGTTGGCCGGATGGGCCTGTCTGCTCTGGGGCTGCTGGCCCCGTCGCCGTTAACCCGTGATGCCGGCAGGAAAACCCAGGTTGACGATCTCGGTGATCATCCCGGCGCTCAATGAAGAGGCCGGGATCGCCAGGTCCATCTCCAGCGCTGCTCGGGAACCCGGAGTCGAGGTCATCGTCGTCGACGGCGGCAGCCGCGATGAAACGGTGCGGGTGGCGCGCCGCTTGGGCGCCGAGACGTTAACGGTCCCGGCGGGACGAGCCCGCCAAATGAACGCGGGAGCCGAAGCGTCTACGGGCAAATACCTGGTCTTCCTCCATGCAGACACGATTCTTCCGCCGAATTTCGCCAGCCGGGTTCGACGCCTCCTGGCTTCCCGTGAAGTGGTTGCGGGAGCCTTCCGCCTGGGAATCGAGGGCCGCCGACGAAGTCTTCGTTGGATCGAGAAGGGCGCCAACTGGAGATCCCGGTGGCTTCAACTCCCGTATGGCGACCAGGCCCTGTTCGTGCGTTCCCGCCTCTTTTTCGAGTTGGGGGGCTACGCCGATCTGCCGATCATGGAGGACTACGACCTGGTTCGGAGACTGACCCGGCGAGGCCGCGTCGGTTTGGCTCCGGACGCGGTTGTCACCTCGGCAAGGCGATGGGAACGACTCGGTGTCGTCAGAACCACGCTGCTAAACCAAGTCATGCTGACGGGCCATCTCCTGGGCATGTCGCCTTGGAAAATGGCTGCGTTATACCGGCGTGCGGCGTCTTTTCCACCGGTGGCCGAATAACACGTCGCCGAAAACCGTGGGCTACAATCCCGCCAATTGCTCCAGGACCTTGACCAGGGCCTGGGTCCCCTCGAGGCCTTCCCCCCGGGCCTGAGAGGTGCGGAACAGTTGGTTGACCAGGGACGACGCCGGAAGGGCGGCCTGAGCGGCAGCGCCACTCTCCATCACCAGTCGCAGGTCCTTCTGGATGAGGTCCACCATGAAACCGGGCGCGAAGTCGCGATTCACGACGCGGGGAGCCAGATTGCTCAACTGCCAGCTGCCGGCGGCGCCTCCCTTGACGGCTTCGATCATCACCCCCTGGTCCAATCCGTTCTTCCCGGCAAAGACCAGAGCTTCACTGACCCCCATGAGGGTGACGGCCACCAGAATCTGGTTGCACAACTTGGTCAGCTGCCCGCTCCCCACGGGCCCGCAGTAGGTAATGGTCTTGCCCATGGTCTCGAAAATGGGGACTGCCCGGTCGAACGCCTCGCGGTCTCCGCCGGCCATGATGGCCAAGGTGGCATTCTGCGCTCCCACGTCGCCTCCCGACACGGGTGCGTCCACCAGGGCGCATCCCTTTGATCGAAGTTGCTCGTCCAGCTCCCGTTCGACCTGAGGGGAGATGGTGCTCATGTCCATGACCACCGAACCCGGCCGAATCCCCTCCAGAACACCCTCGGGGCCGGCGACCACCGCCTCCACGTCCGGCGAGTCGGAGACCATGGTGATGATCATCCGGGAATTCGCGGCCACCTCTCGAGGAGAAGCAGCCACCGCGGCTCCCGCCGCTTCCAACGACCGGGTCTTGGACCGGGTGCGGTTGTAGACCGTGAGGGGATATCCAGACTTCAAGATGTGTCCCGCCATGGGAAGCCCCATGATTCCGAGCCCGATGAAACCGACGGATGGCTTGTTCGCCATAGGATCCTCCTTTTGGATTTTGATACGAGCGGTCGGCGCGGCTGGCACGCCGACCGCGATTCAACGTAAAATCATCTCTGGGAGAGGGTCAATGAGCAAGAGAAAAACGTGGATTCTTTCAATCGTTCTGATCATTGTCTTCGCGGGGGCCGCCGCCGTCTCGCTGGGCCTGTACTACGGCCTCCGCGGCTCGGTGCCCAAGGTTGAGAACGACTCGGTCGTGGAGATCGTGGTTTCCCAACAGATTCGGGAGTTTCCCCCGAACAATCCATTCCTTCAGATTTTTTCCCAGCAAGGGACCAGCCTCTGGCAACTGCGCCAGGTGTTTCGCCGGGCGGCGGAAGACGAACGCATCAAGGCGGTGCTCCTGGAGATCCATCCCCTGGGGTGGAGCTGGGCCCAGATCGAGGAACTTCGGGGCCAGATCAAGGTCTTCCGTGAGTCTGGCAAACCGGTTCATTCGCTGCTGGCCGTCGACCTGGTCGGGGAGGCGGAGTTGTACCTGGCATCGGCCACGGACAGCGTGACCCTGAATCCCGATGCCGGGTTCCTGGTCAACGGCCTGTTGGTGGAGCAGACCTTCTTCAAGGGGACTATGGAGAAGCTGGGGATCCGCCCCGAGTTCATCCAGTTCAAGGAGTACAAGAGCGCCGAATCCTATAGCCGGGACAGCCTGAGTCCGCCGGTCCGGGAGATGCTGGAGACGATCGTCGCGGACCTCGAAGGGAGGTTCATCAGCACGGTTACCCAGGACAGGAACCTGGAGGAAGGCGTCCTCGAGGAGTTCATGAAGCTGGGAGTGGCTTCCGCGGAGCAGGGCCTGGAACTGGGTCTCATCGACCAGACGGGATACCGCCACCAAGTAGAGGAATTGCTGGCCGGCGATGGCGAGGACAGCGAGTACCGGTCGATTTCCGGCGCCAGGTTTCTGAAGGCCGCGCGTGGCGGTTCCGAGGCTCCGGCTCAACACCGGGCCGCCGTCCTGCCCGGCGTCGGGACCATCATGGTCGGCAAGGATGATCCCATGACGGAGGTTCTGAGCGGCGTCGGCCTCGCCCGCCAGCTTCGGAAACTGCGGCAAAACGACCGGATCGAAGGAGTCATTCTGAGAGTCAACAGCCCGGGAGGATCGGCAGTGGGCTCGGACATGGTCTGGGAGGAGGTCCGGAAGCTGGAGCAGGAAGGCAAGCCCGTTGTCGTCTCCATGTCGGGCGTCGCCGGTTCGGGCGGGTACTACATCTCCATGGGGGCCGGCCATATCGTTTCCCAGCCTTCGACCATCACCGGTTCCATCGGAGTGATCTTCGGCAAGTTCGACCTGACCAACCTGTACCAGTGGATGGGCATCAGCGTCGATCAGGTCAAAAACTACCCCCACGCCGATATCTTTTCGTTCAGTCGATCCCTGGGGTCCGAACAGAGAAAGCGGGTGGAAGACTGGATCGCGGACCTGTACCAGAAGTTCGTGACGAAGGCGGCGGACTCGAGACGGATGGAGTTTCAGGACTTGGAGGAGAAGGCCCGGGGACGCATCTACACCGGAGCTCAGGCCAAGGATCTGGGACTGGTCGATTCCCTGGGTGGGTTCGATGCGGCCATCCTGGAGCTGAAGCGGGCCATGTCCCTGGATGAGGACACCCCGCTGGAACTGGATTTATATCCGAAACGCAAGTCCTGGTGGGAGGCGGCCCTCAGTGGTGACCTGGTGTCCGGTATTCGCTCCTCCATGCCGGCCTCCCCAGTGAACCGGTGGACGCTGACCCTGATCCGGCAGCTGGAATCTCCCGGTGCGTGGCTGCTTGCTCCCGAACTCCGATTCCGCTAGAGTCGGAAGTCCTCCCGGGAAGGAGTTCTTCCATGCCAAAGCACGGTAAAGCATTGAAAGTGCCTGACTTGGAAGAGAAGAAGCGCCGTGGCGAGAAGATCGCCGCACTCACCGCCTATGACGCTACCATGGCCGCCCTGCTGGACCGGGCCGGAATCGACGTTCTGTTGGTGGGCGACTCTCTGGGCACCGTGATTCTGGGATGCGACACGACGGTGCCGGTCACCCTCGACATGATGGTGCACCACAGCCGGGCCGTCACCCGGGGAGCGCGGCGGGCATTGGTGGTTGCCGACATGCCCTTTGCCACGTATCAGGTTTCGGCATCCGAGGCGCTTCGCAATGCGGCACGCCTCATGCAGGAAGGTGGAGTCTCCGCGGTCAAGGTGGAAGGGGCCGGACCCGTGGTGAAGTCGGTTCGCCACCTGGTGGATGTGGGTATCCCGGTCATGGGGCATCTGGGTCTCACCCCACAGAAGGTGCATGCGCTTGGCGGCCACCGGCAGCAGGCTCGCGACCGCGGGAGCGTGGCACGCCTGCTGGCCGACGCCGACGCCCTTGAGGATGCCGGTGTCTTCGCTCTGGTCCTGGAATGCATTCCGGACGAAGTCGCTTTCGAAGTGACGTCGCAGCTCCGGATACCCACCATCGGAATCGGAGCCGGACCCTATTGCGACGGTCAGATCCTGGTGAGCTACGACGCCTTCGGCCTCTTCGACTCCTTCGTTCCTTCATTCGTCAAACGTTACGCCTCCCTGGGCAGCACCATCCTGAACGCCACCGAAACCTACGTCGACGACGTCCGCACCGGGCGTTTCCCCGCTTCCAGAACCACAGACTTCTTCCGTTCCAGCGAGCCGGAGCTGGTCAAAGAGAGATCCTGATGGCCCTGGTGGCGGCCACCTCCATCGCCGGAGCACGGGAGGCGATGGAAGCCGCCCGTAGGGGTGGATTGTCCAGCGGCTTCGTTCCCACCATGGGAGCTCTGCACGAGGGACATCGGAAGCTGATCCAGGTGGCGCGGCGCGAATGCGACTGGCTCGCCGTGAGCATCTTCGTGAATCCGACCCAGTTCGGTCCGGAAGAAGACTTCGACACCTATCCCAGGGACCTGGATTCGGATCTCGCCATGTGCCGGCAATTGGGAGTCGATCTGGTCTTTCAGCCCGGCCGCGACGAAGTCTATCCGGCCACACACAGGACTTTCGTGGAGGTCGAGACCGTGACGTCGCACCTGTGCGGCCGGTTCCGCCCGGGACATTTTCGCGGCGTCGCCACCATCGTGCTGAAGCTCCTGAACATCCTGCAACCGGACCGGGCCTACTTCGGCGAGAAGGACGCCCAACAGACGGTGGTCGTCCGGCAACTGGTGAAGGATCTGAACCTGCCGGTGGACATCCGCCAAATCCCGACGGTTCGGGACTTCGACGGATTGGCCATCAGTTCCCGGAACCAACATCTTGGTCCCCAAGAGCGAAGGGCCGCCGCCGTGCTCTTCCGGACCCTGAAGGAGATCCGGACCATGGTGCTCCAGGGAGCCAGGGACGCCGGCCGGATCCGCCGCGGCGGACTCCGGCTCTTGAGCCGGGAGCCCCTGGTCGAGGTCGAGTACCTGGAATTGGTCGATCCGGAAACCATGCAGCCCATTTCCGAGGTTCGCGGCCCGGCCCGGGCCGCCGCCGCCATCCGCGTCGGCGGAGTCCGGCTGATCGACAACCTCTTGTGCGAAGACGCAAGCCGCTGAAACGCCCTGCCGATCGCACCCTTCACTCGGGCATCGACCTGCCGCCGGCCACCCCCTCGCCTTGCCGGATATCTCCCGTTTTTTCCTGCCGTTTTATTCCGAACTCCTCAAATTGACTTTCTGGCGGAAACCTTCTAGTCTGCCCTCCCGGAGTCTCTGGTCGACCAGCTCAGCCACTCGTTTTTCCGGTTCGTCCGTCCCGATATGGTCAGGAAACGAATCTACTCCACGCGGGAACTTGCCCAACTCTGGAACTTGAGCGAATCGACCATCAAACGGTGGACCGATACCGGGAAGCTTCAATGCCATCGGACTCCGGGCGGCCATCGAAGGTTCCAACTCCGGCATATCCAGGACTTTCAGGCTCGCCACCGATTCGAGGGAACCGGTCTGCTGACCTCCACCGATTGGGAGGCCCCCCGATTGGAAACCTTCATCAACCAGAGGAATTGGTCACGGGTGAGAGAGTTGATCCTCTATCTGGCATCGGAGAACCAGTGCGCTTCGATCAAGGATCTGCTGGAGCGGCTCTACATTCGTGGATTGAGCGTGGCAGACCTCTACGACGAGGTGCTGACCCCCATATTCGTCCGTTCCCACGGAAACCATTCCTCCAATTCCATGCGGTTGGGTCAGGCTCGGCTGGTGGAAAAGAACCTCGAAGAGGCCTTGTACTATTTCTTTCCAGGTGTGGTCCGCCGCAGACCTCTGGGCAAGACCGGCCTCTGCGCGGCGCCTGCCTCCTACTGCAGCCATCTCGTCAACGGAATCTCCCGGGCCTTGAACGAAGAAGGATGGGACGCCCTGAATCTTGGCAGCAAGGTTCCCTTCGAGGCGATGGCCGAAATCGTGGAGAAGCAGCCGGTGAACATGGCCTGCGTCCTGGCCCGGAAAGGACTGAGCGCCAACTTGAAAGGCCGTTTCCGGGTGTTGAACGAGGCCTGTGATCGCTATCGTATTCCGGTCCTTCTGTTGGGTCCGGGTTTTTCCACGCCCAAATCCCGGAAGGACCTTGTCTACGACGAGTACATCCCCAGCTTTCGGGACTTCTCCGACTATATTCAGCGGGCAGCGTACTGAATCGCCCGACACGGCCGCGTCACGAGCCGGGGTCCTCGACACGGAGTCTCCGCACCAGGTCCTTGTAGAGGCGGACGCCGGCCTCCAGTTCGGCCTTGGATACCCTCTCTTCGGCCGTGTGGGCCACCAGAATGGACCCCGGCCCCACCAGGAACGGACGTCCCAGGGCCCTCAGGGCGGGTACATCCGTGCCGTACCCCACGACCTTCGTGGGCAACCCGGGAATGGACGCCATTTCCTGAGGTTCCGAGGTCGCACGGATCTCCAGATTCGCCCGCCCGGAAGCCCATTCCTTCAGGATGTCCACGTAGGCCGCGCTTTCCGCCACGGTCCGGAAAAGGATCTCGGCTTCGGCCAGATCGGGAATCACGTTCGGAGCATGGCCTCCCCGGATCAACCCCACGTTGATGGTGGTCTCCCCGAGTGTGGCGTCGGAGGGGAACTCCAGGGTCTGCAACCCGCCCAGCAGGAACACGAGCTTGTCGATGGCCGACACGCCCTGCTCCGGATAGGCGGAATGGGCCGTGACCCCGTCACAGCTCAAGACGGCGTAGACCATGCCCTTGTGTCCCACCACCAGTTCGTTGTCGGTGGGCTCGCCATCAATGATGTAGTCGCAACGCAGACCCAGCTCCCGGGCCTTCCAGGCACCGTCGCTTTCCGTCTCCTCCCCCACAACGAAGAGAAGCCCCACGTCCGAGATGCCCTCCTGAAGGAGTCCGTCCGCGGCGCAGACCATGGCCGCGATGAGCCCTTTGGCATCCGACACGCCGCGCCCGTACATGAATTCCTCATCCTGGCGGAACTCGAAGAAGGGAGGGACCGTATCCATATGGGTCGTCAACAGAATCCGCGGCTCATCCCGGATGGCCAGCACGTTGATACGGTCCCCGGTGACGGTCTGGGACCGGCAGTTCCATCCCTGGTTCTGAAGGTACTCCAGCAGGAAGCGTCCGACGGGTCCTTCGTCTCCCGTCACCGAAGGGATGTTCACCAGAGTCCGGGTCAGTTCGATCAGGTCCACCACAGCCTCACGCCCCTTCGTAAACGGCTCGAACCGAAGTGGAGATGCCGCCCCGGACGGTAAAGTCCCCGATCACTTCGCAGCGAATCGGCCGGGACGCGGCCACCAGGTCGTCCAGGATCTTGTTGACCACCGATTCATAGAAGATTCCCAGGTTCCGATAAGAGAACAGGTAAAACTTCAGGGCCTTCAATTCGATGATGTGTTGATCCGGAACGTACCGGATCCGAATGGTCCCGAAGTCGGGCTGTCCCGTCTTGGGGCACAACGACGTGAACTCGGGGCATTCGATGTTGACCTGATACTCCCGGCCCGGATATTGGTTCGGAAAGGTCTCCAGAATCTGCTTCGACATGCCTCTCCCTCTCCGGCGCAGAAATTTGCTTCAGATGGGAACGTTGCCGCCGGCAGTCGCGCGGCCGTTACGAAAGCACGTGCAATTGGCTCTGCGGCTGTCTCAGCTCGGGAGGAAGGGCGAAGTGGACGTTCTCCTCACGGGTCACGAGATCCTCGACGACGGCCCCGCCGCGCTCGAAGTAGCGGACAACCTGCTCGACCAGGACGTCGGGGGCCGACGCACCCGACGTCAGGCCAACATTCTCCACGCCCTGGAGCCATTCCTGCCGGATCTTGCTCACATCGCTGATGAGATACGAAGAGACTCCCGAACCGATCGCTTCCTCGACCAGGCGATTGGAATTGCTGCTGTTGGATGATCCCACGACCAGAATCAGGTCCGTGACCGCGGCCAGTTCCCTCACCGCAAGTTGCCGGTTCTGCGTCGCGTAACAGATGTCTTCCGATGGTGGTCCCTGGATCATGGGGAAACGACGTCTCAACTCCGCGATTATCCCCTTCGTGTCCTCGAGACTCAGTGTGGTCTGGGTCAGGTAGGCGATTTTTCCAGGATCCTTGACCTCGAGCTTCTCGACGTCATCGGTGGTGCTCACCAATACGATGGCATCAGGAGCCTCTCCCATGGTCCCGACGACCTCTTCGTGTCCGTCGTGACCGATGAGGACGATGGTGAATCCCCGCTTGGAATACCGGATGGCCTCGACATGCACCTTCGTGACCAGCGGGCAGGTGGCGTCGATGACCTTGAGCGATCTGGATCGGGCATCGGCCCAGACCTGGGGAGACACGCCGTGCGCACTGAAGATGACCGTCCCTCCCGAGGGCACCTGGTCCAGTGTATCGACGAAGATGGCGCCTTCCCGGCGGAGCTCGTCCACCACGTACGCGTTGTGAATGATCTGCTTTCTCACATAGATGGGCGGCGGACAGACGTCAAGTGCGATCCGGACCACATCAATGGCCCGAACCACTCCTGCGCAGAAACCCCGGGGACTCGCCAGGACCAGCTTCTTGACCATGGTGCGGCGATGTTAGCACAAACGGCTCGGCGCGAGCATCGAGTTCCGCAAGCGTTTCGCGGGGCAGGGACAACGTCCGTTCAAGATTGCGCCGGAGCCGCAATCGAGTAGGGACAGCAACCCTCCGGACAGTTATCGGGCGCAGGTTCACGGGAACCCGAATACCGGCGCCGGACTCCGTCCGTCCGTTCCCGGACCAGCTCTCCGACCATGGTCACGAAAGCGGCATGGGTCCCCGCCGTCGCGGCTCGCACCAGGTTCAGTCCCAGTGAGCGGGCCTGATCCTTCAGCTCTACATCCAGGTCGAAGACCACCTCCATGTGGTCGGAGATGAAGCCGATGGGAGAGACCACCACGTCCCGGACGCCCCGGCCCGCGATTGCCTGGAGGTGGTCGCCGGCATCCGGCTCCAACCAGGGCTGGTGAGGCGGTCCGCTGCGGCTCTGGTAGGCCAGGCTCCACGCGGAATGGGGAACCTGTTCCGCCACCAGCCGGCAGGTCTCCCGCAACTGGTCCACGTACTCGCAGCCCCGGGCCATGGCCAGTGGAATGCTGTGCGCGGTGAACAGCAGTTGGGCCCGGGATCTCCGGTCCCCGGGAATCTGCTCCAAGGCGGCCCGAACTCGATCCCGATTGGATTCGATGAAGCCCGGATGATTGTAAAAGACCCGGAGTTTATGGATTTCCGGCGGCGGAGCCCCCGTCTCCTTCTGGGCACGCCGGATATCCTCCAGGTACTGGCGGCATCCGGAATAGGAACTGTAGGCCGAGGTCACGAAGGCCAGCGCCTTCCTGATGCCGTCGGCGGCCATCTCTCTGAGAGTCTGCGAAAGCAAGGGATGCCAGTTTCGATTTCCCCAATAGATGGGAAGATCGGGCCCCTTCTCCCCCAGTTCCAGGCGCACGGCTTCGATCAGTTCCCGGTTCTGGCGATTGATGGGGCTCACCCCATCGAAGATCCGGTAATGGTGGGCCACTTCCCGGATCCTCTCCTCCGGCACGCGCTTGCCCCGCAGAACGTTCCTGAGAAACGGCTCCACTTCGTCCATGCCCTCGGGTCCTCCGAAGGAAATAACCAGCAGCGCGTCAAAGGGCGGCTCGCTCATGGGCATCCGTCTCCACGCTCCTAATGGTCCGTGGCAAAAGTCCCGCGAGCACCGAAACCGGGGCTGCGCCCGCCGGACAAGGCGCTCTGAGGGAGCATACCGGGAGTATGTGACCGGGGAGCAACGCAGTCCGCGCCTGTGCAGACCCGGCCGAATGCCGCGACGACTCTTGGCACGGGCTGCTCAGTATATCGACGGAAGCGCCGCGTTCCAGCAGGGGAGACGCCTGCACCGCACCGTTCACGATGACCCTTCCCTCCGCTGCTTTCCGATGGAAAGGGGGAGTTTCGGGAACGTTGCCGGAACTGCTATAGTCTGGTCGATTCACCTTCGGCTCACCCTGGAGAACACCGTGGAAAAGATCTGGTTGCGACACTACGACGAGGCTGTCCCCACAACCATTGACTATCCGGATATCGACCTCTACTCCATGTTTCGCCAAGCCGTGGAGGATCATCCCCGCGGCGTTGCGACTCGTTTCTTCGGCCGCCGGACGCGGTTTGGCGAGTTGGGGAAAAAAGTGGACCAATTTGCCTCGGTCCTGGCCTCCCTGGGTGTGAAAAAGGGGGATCGGGTGGCCCTGATACTGCCCAACATGCCTCTGTACCCCATCGCCCATTTCGCGGTTCTGAAACTGGGAGCCGTCCTGGTGCCCACCAACCCCCTCTACGTGGAGCGCGAGCTGCAGTATCAGCTCACCGACTCGGGTGCGGAAACGGTGGTGGTGCTGGACAAGCTCATGGGGCGCCTGCTTGCGGTCCGCGAAAAGACGCCGGTGAAGCGGATCATCTCGGCCGGAATCCAGGAGTTTCTGCCTGCCATCCTGGGAATTCTGTACGGACTCAAGAACCGGTCATCCGAGCCGCCGCCAACGGCGCCCGGACTGTATGAGTACCGCGAGCTGATGAAGCGCAAGGTCCCGTCCCGGGAGGCCCCGGCGATCGCACCGGACGATACCGCCATGCTGCTTTACACCGGAGGCACCACCGGCCTCTCCAAGGGGGCGACCCTGACCCACCGCAACCTGGTCTGCAACGTTCACCAGACCAGGTCGTGGCTCTCGGACCTTCAAATGAAGAAGGAGATCCTGCTCTGCGCCCTCCCCTTCTTCCACAGCTACGGCCTGACCACCGGTCTTCATCTGGCCATCCTCTGCCGCTTCACCATGATTCTTCTTCCCCGTGTCGATCTGGCCGACGTGGTCAAGCGAATCCGCAAGCACCGGCCCACCATCTTTTGCGGCGTCCCGGCCATGTACAACGCCATCAACAATTACACGGGCATCACGAGTTCGGACCTCTCCTCCATCCGCCTCTGCGTCAGTGGCGGAGCCGGCCTGCCATCCGACGTACAGGCCCGCTTCGAGGAGATGAGCGGCGGAAAATTGGTGGAGGGCTACGGCCTCTCCGAGGCTTCACCGATCGTGAGCGTGAACCCGATCTTCGGCAATCGCAAGAATGGAACCATCGGAGTGCCCGTCGCCGACACCGATGCGCGGATCGTGGACGGCGACACCGGGGAGGTCCTGCCCCAAGGCGAGGTGGGCGAGCTTTCAGTCTCCGGACCACAGGTGATGCAAGGTTACTGGAACAAACCGGAAGAGACCGCAAACGTGCTGCAGGACGGCTGGCTCAAGACCGGCGACATGGCGGTGATGGATAAGGACGGGTACTTCTCCATCGTGGACCGGAAGAAGGATCTGATCCTGAGCGCCGGAATGAACATCTATTCCCGCGAAGTGGAGGAGGTCCTCTACCAGCACCCCAGCGTCCAGGATGCTGCCGTGGTTGGCGTCCCCAGCAAGGTTCGGGGCGAGGTCCCCAAGGCCTTCATCGTGCTCAAGGAAGGTCACGAGCTGAGCCAACGGGACGTGATTCGCTTCTGCCATGGGAAGCTGGCTCGATTCAAGATCCCCAGATACGTGGAATTCCGGGACGAGCTTCCCAAGAGCGCGATCGGGAAAATACTGAAGCGGCTTCTAAAAGATTAGTCTTTAACTTGCTTCATTAAAGAAGTAATTCAGATTCACAAGTTCTTCAATCCGGACTCTCCGTTCGCTCCGGGAAGGGTATGAAGCCGGGGTTCAATATTCCCGCCGGATCGTAAAACTGCTTCCACCGTTGCAGGTCTTCCCAGGTTTCTCCAAAGTGGCTCTTCCACTGTTCGGGAGTGAATTCCACCCACCCCGAGAGGTAGCGCTTTCCTCCGACTCGCATCGAGAGATCGCTGGCTGTCTTCAGTAGCTGACGGGCCAGGGGGAGCATCTGCCGGGGCACCGCGGGCAGGATCCCGAAGCCCAGGATGAACTCGCCCCGGGGATGCCTGAACAGGGGAAGCGGGTCTCCCTGGAAGCGGCAGGGCCAGATCAGGACGTGGCCGCCGGCCAGGAGCTGCGGGGGAAAGTTGGCCAGCACGCCGCCGATGTAGGCCGGGGCCTGATCCCAGGGCAGAATGGTCTCCATCCAGGGGTGGCACATGCCCCATGCCCCGCTCTGCCGCCAGAGCTCGAAGACCGGCTCCAGCCGATGGGCGAACTCCAGAGTGCTGGAATCCTCCACCTGCAGCTTTCGATAGAAGTTCAGGCCATCGAGCAACTCTTCCTCCCCAGGATCCTCGTCATCGAACTCCACGGTCAGGTGCATGGGAAAGAACCACTCGGCGA
This sequence comes from Acidobacteriota bacterium, assembly GCA_028874215.1. Lineage (NCBI taxonomy): Bacteria > Pseudomonadati > Acidobacteriota > Acidobacteriota bacterium. The sequence continues at coordinate 1,984 of JAPPLF010000023.1, read as the reverse complement.
AGGGGACCCGGACGCCGCCCATTCGCCTCAAGCCCTGCACGCACGGAGAGGCCCAGGACTCGATGTAGTCGAAGCGCTGCCGGGAAACGAGATGCTTCTGGTCCGCCATCAGAGCGGTGAGGTCATCGTAGAGAAGATAGAAGGTCCGGACCCTGGGCGCCACCCGGCGGAGGCGGAGCCGGGCGCTTACGATGACCGAGAACTGGCCCAGTCCGCACAAGGTGCAGAAGAAGAGCTCGGAGTTCTCCTCCGGAGAGCAGCGTACCCGGTGGCCCTCCCCCGTCACGACCTCAAGTTCCAACACCTGGTGGGCCTGCGTGCCATGCCGATGGGAAGACACGCCGATGCCGGCCATGGAGAGCGTTCCTCCCACGGTCACGTTGAGATTGTTGGTGAGAACCGGGGGAAGAAACCCCCTTTCGGAAGTGAAGGCCACCAGATCGCGCCACAGGACGCCCGCCTGGACCTTCACCGTCTCCCCTTCCACGGCGCCGATCCCATTCAACGAACTCAGATCGACGAGGACCCCGTCCTGGGAGAGGGACTGGCCACTCTGGGAATGGGCAGCTCCGCGGGTCGAGACCGGCCAGCCTGCCCGGGAAGCCGTTGCCACAACGGTGGCCACGTCCTCGACCGACTCCGGCGCCACAAGGGCCTTGGGAGTCTTCGTCAGGATCCGGCCGAAATCGGTGGCCACGTCCCGGCGGGACTCCTGGTCCAGGTAGATCTTCCCCCGAATCAGGCGCTGAAGCTTCTCGAAATCCATGCAGTCTCCCTTTTTTCAGAACCTGGAAAACGTCATCCACGCCTGCAATTTCCGAACCGGTGCTCTCCGCTTCCATGAAAGCAGGATTAATCGGAGTATAATCGATGGATCATGCCATTCGATATGAGACACCAGAGCCGAACTCTACTGGACGGACCCGACCGCGCGGGAGCTCGATCCTTTTTCAAGGCCATCGGTTTCACCGACCAGGATCTGGCCAAACCCCTCATCGGAGTCGCCCATTGCTGGATCGAGGTCACGCCCTGCAACTTCAACCACCGGAGACTGGCGGAAAAGGTCAAGGAAGGGGTTCGGGCCGCCGGCGGAACTCCGCTCGAATTCAACAGCATCTCGGTGACCGACGGGATCGCCATGGGGACCGAGGGCATGAAATCGTCGCTGGTCAGCCGGGAGGTCATCGCCGACTCCATCGAACTGGTCTGCCGGGGACACCTTTTCGACGGCCTCGTCGCCATCACGGGATGCGACAAGACGAGCCCGGCCGCCGCCATGGCGCTGACCCGGCTCAACATCCCCAGCCTGATTCTCTACAGCGGTTCCATCATGCCGGGGGAATACAACGGGCGTAAGCTCACGGTCCAGGACGCCTACGAAGCCATCGGGGCTTACAATGCGGGACGCATCGACCGGGAGGAACTCAGGGGCATCGAGAACTACGCCTGTCCCGGCGCGGGGGCGTGCGGCGGCCAGTTCACCGCCAACACCATGTCAACGGCGTTCGAGATGCTGGGTATTTCCCCCATGGGCTTCAACGGTATCCCGGCGGTGGACCTCAAGAAGGAAGAGGCGGCCCGGGAATGCGGCCGCCTGGTGATGCAGCTCCTGGAGCAGGGACTCCGGCCTCGGGACATCCTGAACCGGCAGGCCATCCTCAACGCCATCACCGGCGCCATGGCCACCGCCGGATCCACCAACGTGGTGCTCCATCTGCTGGCCATCGCGCGGGAGTCGGACATCCCCCTGGACATCGACGACTTCGACCTGATCTCGCGGAAAACGCCGGTTCTGGCCGACCTGAAGCCGGCGGGGCGCTTTACCGCCCCCGACATGCACCAAGCCGGCGGCATGACCTACGTCGGCCGCCTGCTGCTGGAAGCGGGACTCGTCGACGGCGACCTCCCCACTGTCACCGGCAGGACCCTGGCCCAGGAACTGGGCCGCGGCCGGGCGCCGGAGGGACAAGAGGTCATCCGGCCC
>JAPPLF010000022.1 GCA_028874215.1 Acidobacteriota bacterium | reverse complement strand
AAAGAAATAACTTAGATGAGATCTCTCATCCAACACGGTAAACTTGGGCTAGAGTCACGAATTCGATCCTTCGAAGATAGGTCAGAAAACGGTCCCAATCGAACCCGACTTCGGCTCGCTCGACCAGAAACTCTCCAATCGACCAAGTCAGTATCGATAGGTATCGAGCCCGTGGGGAGATGGTCGTAATGCCGTTCACCAAGCCCAGTTCGATGTCCTGATCGATGCGCCTGACGCCCAAGATGTCGAGCCCCTTTGTGGTCTCGACCTAGTCATCACCCCAGAAAATCATCATGGCATATGGTGGATGCCCCGAAGACTGTCGGTTGGTGGGGTGCTCCGAAGCTTACCGTCAAGGACAGGGACGAAGATTCGACGTTTGAGCCGTGTCCTCGCCCCCGGTGTGGGAAACGCCGTTGGCACCGGACTCGGCAATACCGGGTCAACCGCTACCGAACCAGCGGGAACTGACCACCTTCTGCTCGGTGTAGAAATTCACTCCGTCCCGGCCGTGGGCATGCAGGTCGCCGAAAAAGGAACCTCTCCACCCGGAGAAGGAGAAAAAGGCGAGAGGCACCGGAACTCCGACGTTGATTCCCACCATCCCCACCTGAACCCGGTTCTGGTATTCCCGGGCCGCCCACCCGCTCTCGGTGAAGATGGCGGTTCCGTTGCCGAACCGGTTGGCGTTGACCACTTCGATGGCCTCATCCAGGTCCTCGGCCTGGATGACGCAGAGAACAGGTCCGAAGATCTCGTCCTGGTAGATCTTCATCTTCGGTGAGACGCCGTCGAAGATGCTGGGACCCAGAAAATACCCGGACAGGTCGTCGACTCCGCTGTGACAGCGGCCGTCCAGAGCGAGTCGGGCTCCCTCATCCAGTCCCGTCTCAATGTATTCCAGCACGCGCTCCCGGTGAGGACCGGAGATCAACGGTCCCAGGTCGCTTCCGCCGTCCGCGGCCGCGCCCAATTGCAAGCTTTCCGCGCGGGCCCTGACCTTCTCCATCAGAGGTTCGTGAACCTCTCCCACCGTCACCACGGCGCTGATGGCCATGCACCGCTCTCCTGCAGATCCGAACGCGGAACCGATGATGGCGTCGGCCGTCTTGTCCAGATTGCAGTCCGGCATGGCCACCAGGTGATTCTTGGCGCCGGCCAACGCCTGCACCCTCTTGCCGGCCATGCTGGCCGCCTCATAGACATAGCGGGCCACGGGGGCCGAGCCGACGAAGGACACCGCGCGGACGGACACGTTTTCCACCAACGCCTCCACCGCTTCCCGGTCCCCCTGGACGACGTTGAAGACGCCGGGGGGGAGTCCGGCCTCCGCGAACAACTCCGCCAGGCGCAACGCGGCGCCCGGCACCTTCTCGGACGGCTTCAGAACGAACGCGTTGCCGCAGGCGATGGCGACGGGATAAAGCCACATGGGCACCATGGCGGGAAAGTTGAAGGGCGTGATCCCGGCGCACACACCCAGCGGCTGCCGGAAACTGGCGCAATCCAGACCTCGGGAGACGTTCTCCACCGTCGAGCCCTGGATCAGGGTGGACATGCCGCAGGCGAACTCCACCACCTCGATGCCTCGCCGAACCGACCCTTGCGCTTCCTCCGGGATCTTGCCGTTTTCCCGCGAGATCCATTCGGCCAGCTCCTCAAGATTTTCTTCCAGGAGCTGCTTGTAGCGGAACAGGATCCGGCAGCGCTCCACCACGGGGGTGTCGCGCCAGCCGGGGAACGCCGCCGCGGACGAAGCGACGACCTCGTCGACTTCCGCCCTGGTGGCGAAGGGGACATGGGCCAGAAGTTCTCCGGTCCCCGGGTTTCGCAATTCTCCGCACCGGGACGAGTTGGAAGGTGCCCGAACCCCGTCTACGAACGAATCGACTCGAGGAACACTACGCTGCATCATTCACATCCTTACCCGAGAACGTCTGGAGACGGCCCGCACGAAACTTGAAAACGATTGCTGGATTTCCGAGAATGAACCCCACTCATGGGCGCTGCCAGAAAAATCTCGGAAGAGATGGAGATCTTCTCCAAATACCTGAAAGAACGGGGTCTACGCATGACCCACCAACGCCGGAAGGTGGTGCAGAGCTTCCTCCAGACCAGCGGCCACGTGAGCATAGATGAGCTACATCAACTGGTCAAGCAGAGCGATCGGCGGATCGGGGCGGCGACTGTCTTCCGCACGCTCAAGGCCCTGACCGCCTGCGGGTTGGCCCGTGAAGTCGACCTGCACGACGGGCGGACGCGCTTCGAGCCTCAGTACAAGAGGCCCCACCACCACCATATGGTGTGCGTCAAATGTCAAGGCACCATCGAGTTCCTGAGTCCCGAACTGGAGCAGGTCCAGTCCCGCATCGTCTCCAACTACGGGTTCAATCCGGTCCAGCATCAGCTACAGATCTTCGGAGTTTGTGAAGAGTGCCAGAACAAGGTCGAGGCCCACCTGGAACCGGTGAGATCCGATCTGGTCTTTGCCCGGGACGCCTTGCGGATCGCCATAGCGACCGAAAAACGGGGCGTCAACTTCTACAGCACCGCCTCCGAGCTGGTGAGCCACGCCTCGACCAAGTCCACGTTTCTCAGAATGCTGGAGGATGAGGAGAGTCATCTGAAGCAGCTTCAGGCGCAATGGGATCGGCTGGTCGCCGATGACGAAAGGGTGCTGAATGCGCCGGTCTTCCTGGATTTCGACTTCGATACCTTGAAACGGATCTTTCCCGGAAAGGACCAGATCAAGGCTCAGCTTCGGGACAACCTGACTGCGGCCGAGGCGTTGAAGATCGCCATGAAGATGGAGAAGGACGCCTACGACTTCTTCCACGACTACGCCGACAAGTTCGAGGACACCCAGGGCAAGGAGATCTTCATGAAGTTCGCCGAAGAGGAGTGGGAGCACTTCACCGAGATCCGCAGGGAATACGAAGCCCTTTCGTGACAATCCCCGGCAAAAGCCGTCACGGCATTCGGCGATCAACCTGATACGGGCGCTGGCAAATGCAACTTCGGCTGGAGGGTAGTGTCCTGGAATTGGTCCAGGGGGACATCACCCTCCAGCAGGTGGACGCCATCGTCAACGCCGCCAACCGGCGGCTGGCGGGTGGAGGCGGGGTGGACGGCGCCATTCACCGGCGCGGCGGGCCCGCCATCATGGAGGAGACCCGCCGCCGGTATCCCCAGGGCTGCCCCACGGGCCGGGCCGTCATCACCGGAGCGGGAGACCTCCCGAGCCGCTTCGTCATCCACGCCGTGGGACCGGTCTGGAAGGGCGGAAGCCAGGGCGAACCCGCTCTGCTGGCCTCCGCCTACCGCTGCTGCCTGGATGCGGCGGTGACCCACGAGTGCCGCGGCATCGCCTTCCCTTCCCTATCGACCGGAGCGTACCGCTATCCGGTGATCAAGGCCGCCCGGACCGCCGTTTCCGCCGTCATCGAGTTTCTGGAGGAACGCAGGTCCCCGGAACTGGTCCGATTCGTCCTCTTCGACGAGGCCACGTGGCGCGCATACGCCGCCGCCCTGACCAGCGTCACCGGATCTGGAAAGAATAGAGATCCGCGTTCTTCAGGATGAAACGGAGCCGCACCGGCTGGTCCAACTCATCCAGACGGCGCCCGCCGTCCCACTGGACCTTCTGGCCCACTCCGTTTCCCTCGATGGGCCGGCAGGCCTCCCGCTCGAAACCGGCGAGCGGCTTGCCGAACTGAGTGAGCGCCTCGACCCTCAGGGATCCTCCAGCGGCGTCGGCGTTCACCCGAAGCTCGCCTCCCTGGAAGCGGAGGGGCCAGGTGGTCAGGAGGCCTTCTTCCTCTCCGGCGCGGACCGAGACGAATCCATCCGGCCGCAGACGGGCAAGGCCCAAGGCGTCCCCTTCCAGGATGCGGCCCTTGTATTCGGTTCCGACCAATGCGAAGAGGTTGCGATGGGGCACGCTGGAGCCCCGGTAGTAGATCCGGATCTCCTCGTCCCTCAAGACGGCGCACTCGGGATAGACCCGCTTGCCTTCCCAGGTTCCCGGGGTCCCCTTGAGAAAGATGTGCCGGTCGCCGACCCGCGTCCACTTCTTGCCGTCCCGGCTGAAGGTGAGCTGGGCGTCCAGCGTGAAGTTGAAACCGTCCATGAATTCGGGGTCGCCCGTGTATTCGTGATAGACGATCAGCATCCCCACGTACCCGCTCTCATAGGGAAAGACGGGCATGTAGTAGAACTCCGTGCCGGCGCCGTCCCGCTCGTCAGGCACCACGACCTCCTTGAGATCGGTCCAAAGGGTGAAGTTGAAACTCTCCGCCAGACCGACGACCCGCGTGGGGTAGGCTTCCGGAGTCCGGATCTTGGACCAGCGCAGGACGTGACCGGCGTTGGGACGGTGATAGTAGACGTAGCGCTCGCGGCGCTGATCCCAGAAGGGGGTCGAAAGCCCGTCGCCGGCGGGCACGATCACCGGATACGGGTGCGACTCCCAGCGATGCCCGTCGGAAGACCAGCCGACACCGATGCCGTAGGTGTCGTATTTCATGAAGGCCATCTTGTAAGGGCGCTCCGGGTCGTGATCGTCATGGAAGACCCTGATCTCGGTGATGTCCTCCGGTATGACCAACAGGTTGTTCTTGCGGCTTCCCTGGAATTCCCGGAGCCCCAGTTCGGGACGCCGGAATCGAATCCCGTCCGCCGAGGTGGCGAGGCAAAGATAGTTCGTGGATTCGGGCCGGACGTTGTACCAGAGTTTGTAAAGACGCTCCTTCTCGTCGTAAATCACGTTGGAGTAGAGGACCCGGTTGCCCTCCCAGGGCCGTTCCGCCTTGAAGATCGGATTCTCCGGCGCCTTCCGCGCAACGTGGACCCAACGGGCTGCGTTCTCGATCCGGTCGATGAGCCAGTCGTCCAGGAAGAGCTGCCGCTCGGGACCCAACTCCCGGACCGGAGCTTGCCGCTTGATGTCGTCGAACCCCTGCGCCCGGACCGAAATACAGATCGCCAACCCCAGCAGGCTCAGAACGATCAACTGCCTCTCGAACATGAACCGCGCCTTCATGGACTTCCCTCCTGACGTGTCACCCGCTCCCGGTGGCGGCAGTATACCGGTCTGCTGAGAGCTTCGAGCCAAGAATTGAGGGAAGTGCTGCAGCATCCCGGACTGTTGTGGACGGACGGGGCTGCTAATCTAGGGCAATGCATGCGGGAAGGCCGCCTCTGTCTCTGTTGGGGCCGGAAGAACCGAACGGAGGCGCCAACGGGCGCACCGGCGCCGAAGGGGTTCACTGGAACCTGGACGACCTCTATCCCGGCCCCGACGCCCTGGAGAGGGATCTGGAGCGGACGCAGGACCAAGCGGCCGGTTTCGCCGAGCGGTATCGGGGTCGGGTGGGTCGCCTCGACGGCCGTGAGCTGGCTCAGGCCGTCCGCGAGTACGAGGCTTTGCAGGTCGGTTTGGGACGGGCCGGCTCCTATGCCTACCTGCACTGGTGCACCGATACGCAGGATTCCCGCCGCGGCGCCATCCTGCAGAAGACGCGGGAAGCCTCGACGCAACTGGTCCGCAAGATCCTATTCTTCGAACTGGAGTGGCTGCAATTGGACGAGGGGCGGGCGGCCGAGTTGCTTTCCAGCCGGGAGCTGCAACCCTTCCGGCACTACCTGGAGGTGGAGCGGCTGCGGGCTCCCCACGTCCTGAGCGAGCCGGAAGAGAAGATCCTGGCGGAAAAGCGGGTGACCGGCAGGTCCGCGTGGAATCGCCTCTTCGACCAGATGCACGGTGCCGCCCGCTATACCTGCGGGGATCGCAAGCTGACCCGCGAGGAACTGCTCTCCCGCCTCTATGACCCGGACCGGGAGGTGAGGCGGGAATCGGCGTTGGCCTTCAGCCGGGGTCTGGAAGAGCGGGTCAGCGAGATGGCCTTCATCTCCAACACCATGCTGGCCGACAAGGCCTCCGACGACCGGCTCAGGAAATATCCCCACTGGTTGGCCAGCCGGAATCTGGACAACGAGATCAGCGATGACGCCGTCCAGGTCCTGGTGAAGGCGGTGACCGGACGCTACGACCTGGCGGCCCGCCACTACCGGCTCAAGCAGCGCCTGTTGAACCTGGACGTCTCCCGGGACTATGACCGCTACGCCCCCGTCGGCACGGCCACCGCCCGGTATTCGTGGGCCACCGCCCGTGAAACCGTCCTGGAGGCGTACGGGGCATTCCATCCCTCCATGGAATCCATCGCCGCCCGTTTCTTCGACGAACGCTGGATCGACGCTCCGCCCAATCCGGGAAAATCGGGGGGCGCCTTCAGTCATCAGACCGTCCCCCCGGTTCACCCCTACGTCATGATGAACTACACGGGAAACATTCGCGACGTGCAGGTCCTGGCCCACGAACTGGGGCACGGGGTCCACCAGTACCTCTCCCGAACCCAGGGCTACCTGCAATCCCGTCCGCCCCTGACCACTTCGGAGACGGCCTCCGTCTTCGGGGAGATGCTGGTCTTCGATCACCTGCTCCGCAACGAGCCGGAGCCCGGGGTCCGGCTGTCCATCCTGGTCGGCAACATCGACGACACCATGGCCACCGTCTTCCGGCAGATCGCCCTGCATCGCTTCGAGGAGCGGACGCACAACGCGCGGCGGGACGAAGGTGAGCTGTCGGTCGAGCGATTCAATGAACTCTGGATGGAAACTCAGGAGGAGATGTTCCGGGGAAGCGTTCACCTGGGAGAGCACTACAGCACCTGGTGGAGCTACATCCCCCATTTCATCCACACCCCCGGGTATGTCTACGCCTATGCTTTCGGCAAGCTGTTGGTCCTGGCCCTGTACGGCCGCTACAAGCAGGACGCGAACGGATTCGCCGAGGAGTATCTGGAGCTCCTGGAGGCCGGAGGCTCGGACTGGCCGCACGTCATGTTCCAGCCCATGGGCGTGGACCTCACCGACCCCGATTTCTGGAATACTGGCCTCTCCATGACCGAGGACATGATCCGGCAGGCGGAAGAACTGAGTGAGTCCAACTGAAATGTCCGAAACTCCGCATCTCCGGCGCAAGGGATCGCAGTTCCTCCCGGGAATCTGCCTCAATATCGTGTTGGCGTTCTGTCTCGGCGGGCTGCGGGCCGGCGACTGGCCCCAGTTTCTGGGACCGACTCGAGACGGCGTCTATGCCGGGAAGGACCTGGCCCGCCAGTGGCCCGCTTCGGGACCACGCGTGCTCTGGAAGCGGGAGGCCGGACAAGGGTTCGCCAACCCCATCGTGGCGGGCGGCACCCTGATCCTCTTTCACCGGGTGGACGGCCGGGACGTCGTGGATGCCTTGGGAGCGGACGACGGCCGGGAGTTGTGGACCTTCTCCTACCCGACCGACTACCGGGATGACTTCGGCTTCGACGAGGGGCCCCGGGCCAGTCCGGCGGCGGACGGCGACCGGATCTACACCTTCGGCGCTCAGGGAATCCTCCAATGCCTGGGCCTGGGTTCGGGCAACCGCATCTGGCAGGTGGACACCCGGTCCCAATTCCGACCGCGCAAGGGCTTCTTCGGCGCAGCCTGTTCCCCACTGGTCCGGGACGGGGCCGTTTTCGTCCATGTGGGCGCCCAAGGCGCCGGCGTCGTGGCGTTCGACGCCGACACGGGACGGACCCTCTGGAAGGCCACCGACGACGAGGCGGGCTACTCCTCTCCGGTGCACGCCTCCATCGGGGGCAGGCCGTGGATCGTCTCCTTCACCCGATACGGCGTGGTCTCCATCGACCCGGCCAACGGAAGAGTCGGCTTCCGAGTACGCTGGCGGTCGCGAAGCCGGGCTTCGGTCAACGCGGCCGTTCCCCTCATCGTCGGCGACCGGATCTTCGTGTCGGCCAGCTACAGCACCGGCGCCCTGCTGCTGGATGCCGCCGGAGAGTCGCCCGCAAAAATCTGGACTTCCAACGACGCCCTCAGCAACCACTATGCCACCAGCGTCTACCGGGACGGCTATCTCTACGGTTTTCACGGCCGCCAGGAATACGGTCCCAGCCTGCGTTGCGTCGAGTGGGAAACGGGACGGGTCAAGTGGAATCAGGGCGGGTTGCGTGCCGGGACCGTCACCCTGGCCGGCGACCGGCTTTTGGTCCTGACCGAGCGGGGTGAATTGATCCTGGCCGCGGCCGATCCCGAGGAATTCCGGGTGATCTCGCGCGCCAAGGTTCTGGAGGGCACGGTGCGTGCCTATCCGGCCCTGGCCCGGGGCCGCCTCTATGCCCGAAACGAGACGGCGCTGGTCTGTGTCGACCTGAGAAAATGAGAGGGAACAGCGCCGCGCGGCTGGAATGCTGGCGGCGGAAAGAGTAGCCTGGAATGACCTGCTTTCGACACGACCCAATGGGAGGATAAGACAATGGTGAAGCCGATCGAGCGAAGGAGTTTCCTGAAGAGTTCCGCCGGTGTGGTGGCTACGGCCGCCGTGGGCACCGGTTCCGCCGCCGGCCTCCTGTCCCGGGCCGATGCCAACGACACCATCCGGGCGGGAGTGGTGGGACTCCGAGGACGGGGCAGGTCTCACATCAAGGGTTTCGCCGGATTGCCCAAGGTGGAAGTCGCGGCGTTGTGCGACGTGGACGAAAACATCATGGCCGAGCGTGCCTCCGACCTGGAAGAGCTGACGGGGCGGAAGGCCCGGACCTACACCGACATGCGCCGCTTGCTGGAGGCCAAGGACATCGACGTGGTGGGATTCGCCACACCCAACCACTGGCACGCCCTGGGCGGGATCTGGGCCTGCCAGGCGGGCAAGGACGCGTACGTGGAGAAACCCTGCTCCCACAACATCTGGGAAGGCCGGAAGCTGGTGGAAGCGGCCCGCCGTTATGGCCGGATCGTCCAGCACGGCACCCAGTCCCGGTCCAGCGCCGGTGTTCGCGAGGGAATCCGGAAGCTCCGGGAAGGGGTGATCGGGGACGTCTACATGGCCAAGGGACTCTGCTACAAGTGGAGGAACACCATCGGCCACACCCCGGAAGAGCCGGTTCCGGGCGGCGTCCACTACGACCTGTGGCTGGGTCCCGCGCCCCAACGCTCCTACAGCCGCAACCGGTTTCACTACAACTGGCACTGGCACTGGGACTACGGCAACGGCGACATCGGGAACCAGGGCGTGCACGAGATGGACATGGCGCGTTGGGGGCTGGGAGTCGGCTTGCCGACCCGGGTCCAGTCATCCGGCGGCCACTACATGTTCGACGACGACCAGGAGACGCCAAACTGCCAGTTGGCCACTTTCGAGTACCCGGACCAGAAGAAGCAACTGGTCTTCGAGGTGCGCCACTGGATCACCAATCATGAAGCCGGCCTGGGCAAAGGCGAGTCCAACGAGGTGGGGGTCCTCTTCTTCGGCTCCGAGGGCTACATGGTCATGCAGGGCGGCAAGGGTTACCGCACCTTCCTGGGACGGAAACGGGAGCCGGGACCGACCCGCATGGAAGGGGGCAACAATTTCGCCAACTTCATCCAGGCCGTCCGCTCCCGCCGGACGGAGGACCTCAACGCCGAGATCGAAGAGGGCCACCTCTCTTCGGCGCTCTGTCACCTGGCGAACATGGCCTATCGCACCGGCCGGACGCTGGATTTCGATCCGGAAACCGAGACGGTCCGGGGCGACGGCGAGGCCAGCACCCTGCTGACGCGCGATTACCGGGCCCCCTTCGTGGTCCCCGAAGTGGTCTGAGTCCTCCGGAATGGAAGAGGGTCCGCCGAAGGCCGGTGGACCCTTTCGTGGGCGGTTAGCTCAGCTGGGAGAGCACCTCCCTTACAAGGAGGAGGCCGGCAGTTCGAACCTGCCACCGCCCACCAGCCCCCCGCCGTTCACGATTCCGCAGACTTCCGGTTCAACTCCTTCGATCGGGCCGTCGCCGCCGCCACCGCGCTCATGAGCGCGGCCCGCAGGCCCCGGTCTTCCAGTTCCCTCAATGCCGCCGCGGTGGTGCCGCCAGGAGTCGTCACCCGATCCCTCAGCACCGCCGGATGCTCGCCGCTTTCCTGCACCTGCATGGCCGCCCCCAACACGGTCTGGGCGGCCAGCTTCATGGCCACCTCCCGGGGGAGACCCATGTGGACCCCGCCGTCGCAGAGGGCTTCGATGACGGTGTAGACGTAAGCCGGACCGCTGCCGCTGAGTCCGGTGACGGCGTCCAGGAGCTTCTCCTCCACCCGGACCACATTTCCCACCGCCCCGAAGAGGGTCTCGGCGACCTGGTAGTGCTCTTCGGTCGCCGGATCGCAACCGGCGATGGCGCTGGCCGCGGCATCCACGGTGGCAGCGATGTTCGGCATGACCCGGATAACCGGGTTGTTCTTCCCCAGTAGGTCTCGAATGCGGGTGCTCTCGACCCCGGCCAGGATCGAGATGACGAGTTGACCGGGCCGCACGGAACCGCGAATTCCGGCTGCCACTTGGGGAAGGATCTGAGGCTTGACCGCCAGCATGATGACGTCGGCTCCGGCGACATGGGGGCCCGGGTCGACGTCGACATTCACGCCATGGCGCGACCGGAGCGTTTCCAGAAGGCCGGGCAGAATGTCGATCACGGTGACCCTGCGGGCCGGCGCCAGTCCGGACTGGATGATCCCCCGGAGCAGAGCCGCTCCCATGTTTCCGCCACCGATCAGGAGAACGCTTTTTTGTTGCATGGGACTACTCGAACCAACTTTCGGCCCAAGTTTAGCAGTCGGCGGGGAAGGACGCCGCCGGGTTCGACCGGCCATTGGTTTCGTGTGAGGCCGCTTACGTGCCGAATCGATTCGGGATCACCGGCGTCCGCTTGAACCGCATCCGGGCGAAGAGGATCAATACGACATCCAGGAATGCGAATACCACCATGGCAACCGTTGCGAACTGCATCTGCACCGAAACCCGTTGCAATTCCGTGAGCAAAAACGTGCTCCAGGCCCCCGAGATCCTAACGACGGCGAGAGCGATGACGGCAAGCCCACCGAGCACGGCGAATGCCACCTTGTAGACCTGTCCGACCTTCGCTGCGCCAAGAGAGATCAAGACGCCGCCCGTTCCGGCGGAAAGCGAAATCAGGAATACCAACGCAAACATTACCAGCGCGGCCTCGATCGGAACGCTGGACCAAGGACCGCCCGGCTTCATCAAATTCAACATTATTAGCGACACCGACGACTTCACCAGCCAGAAAGCCAGTCCGACTCCGACTCCAGCTCCGATCATGCCGAAGAGGATCGCGTCACTTGGCATGTGCCTCGCCTTTAAAGCCTCCATACTGAGGCGGCTTCGCTCTCGGAGCACGAAACCAAGTGTGAAGAGCCACGCAAGCCCGGCCGGGGTCGACCCAAAATGCTCGTCCCAACGGCCGGGGGAATACCAATCCAACCCCCACGGCAGCGCATAGAGCACCCCCATCAACGGCGCAACCACGATCACGCCGGCACGCTCCAGGCCGTAGTGATTACGATAGCTGTCCAGGTATTCGGTCCGCATCACCATCCAAACGTCAGCCAGCATCCTTACCAAACTCCGGGGGCGCCGTTGGTGCCGGTTCCGGACCGTTCGAACCGGCGGAATCCTACAGGCATGGGAAACTTTAAGTTGGGAGGATATCATGGCCGTTGCGCGGACCCTCTGGATCGTTGGAGGCTCCGCACCACGGCGGCGTAGTAGACTGGGACCGACAGGCGTGGACCGAGAGATGGAGAATCAATACGAACGCTGGGCCAGGATCTCCCTGAGCGGAGAGTTCTTCCCCCGGGAAGACGCGATGGAGGTCCTGACCGATCCCGCTGTCGACATCCTCCGCCTGGCGGCGGCTGCCGGCGACGTGCGGATGGCCCGCTTCGGGCGCAAGGTGAAGGTCCACCAGATCAACAACATCAAGAATGGCCTCTGCCCCGAGGACTGTGGCTACTGCGCCCAGTCCAAGATCTCCCAGGCCCCGTTGCGCAAGTACGCCATGAAGGACGAGGAATCCATCGTCCAGGAGGCCAGGGAGGCCAAGGAGCAAGGGGTCTACCGGTATTGCATGGTGGCCAGCGGGCGCGGACCCACTCCCCAGGAGGCGGCCAAGCTCGCCCGGATCATCCGCAGGATCGACCAGGAGGTGGGGATCCGGACCTGTCTCTCGGCCGGCCTGGTGGACTTCGAGAAGGCAAGCCTGTTCAAGCGGGCCGGCCTGGATCGGCTCAACCACAATCTGAACACCAGCCGCCGCCACACCGGCAGCATCGTGGGCACCCACACCTACCAGGACCGGATCGCCACTCTGGAAGCGGCCAGCCGAGCCGGACTGGAGAGCTGCAGCGGCATGATCACCGGAATGGGCGAGACGGACGAGGACATCCTGGACGTGGCGTACGAGCTCCGTTCGCTGGAGGTCCCCTCCATCCCGGTCAACTTCCTGATTCCCATCGAGGGCAACCCGGTGTACGACTTCGATCAACTCTCGCCGCGCCGCTGCCTCCGGATTCTGTGCGCCTTCCGGTTCATCAATCCCCGGGCGGAGATCCGGGTCGCTGCCGGCCGGGAGGGGCACCTCCGCCAATTGCAGGTCCTATCCCTCTACCCGGCGAATTCCCTCTTCGTGGACGGTTACCTGGCCACTCGCGGCGACCCCAAACAGCCCGTCTACCGCATGATCCGCGACGCCGGTTTCGAAATCGAAGGGGAACCGCCTTCCGGCAGCCCCCGGACCTCGGCTCAGAATTACGCCATCGACGACAATCCCAGCATCCTGAATCCCAAGACGGCGCGTGTGTAGTGGCAAGATGAGGAGGGAGGAACCGGAAATGAACTCCCGATCCGGCCCGCCGCCACTCCAACGGGGCATCATCTCCGTCATCCAGACCCCCTTCGATTCCCAGGGCGCCGTAGACCAGGCCTCCCTGGACAACCTGGTGGAGGACGCCATCGCCGGAGGGGTGAACGGTTTCCTGGTTCCCGCGGTGGCCAGCGAGGTCGCCTGCCTCACCGCGGATGAGCGCGCCAAGATCGTCCGGCGCGTCGCCGGGATCGTGGCCGGGCGTGTCCCCATCATCGTGGGAGCCTCCGATTCCCGGCCTCGCGTCTGCATCGAGCAGGCGCAACTGGCCCGGGAAGTCGGGGCGGCCGCGTACCTGGTGGCCGTGCCCACCGGGCTGTACCAGGAACCGGAACGGGTGGAGCCGTTCTTCCGGGAGGTGGTGGAGGGCGCCGGGGACTTCCCGTTGATGCTGCAGGACCTGGATTTCACCGGTCCGGGCCTGACTCCCGAAATGATCCGCCGGCTCACGCAGGTGCTTCCCAGCTTGACCTCGCTCAAGATCGAGTCGAATCCGGCCGGACCCAAGTACACGGCAATCCGGGAAATCTGCGGAGGCGGGATGTTTCTGGCCGGTGGGTGGGCCATCGCCCAGATGATCGAAGCGCTGGATCGGGGCGTGGATGCCATGATTCCCGAATGCTCCATGGTGCGGGTCTGGTCCGCCGTCGACCGCTGTTACCGCAGCGGCCGCCGAGAGGAGGCCATCCGAATCTTCAATCGCGTCCAGCCTGTAGTGGGATTTACCCACCAGGACCTGTCGGTGGCCATCGCTTTCGGAAAACGGCTGCTGGTGCGGAGAGGCGTTTTCGCCACGGAATACACGCGGTTCGGAGATTTCCGCTGGGACCGCTACAACGGCCGTGTGGCCGGCGAGCTCATCGATTACTACCTGGAGTTGGAGGCATCCGTCTCCGCTGCTTGAGCCCGGGAAAGGAGAGTCCGATGCAAGAATCCTGGATCGCGCGTAACGGAGACAGCCGGGTCCTGGTTCCGCTCGGATTGTTCCTGGCCTTCGCGGTGCTGAGCGCCGGCCGCGCAGAGGGTTCCACTGCCCCTCCGACCTGCGCCATCGTCCTGGGCTCCGAGGCGCCGGAATTGGAGCGCTACGCCGCCCGCGAGCTGCGCCGCTACCTGAGCGACTTGTACGGCATCCAGGCGGTTCCAATTGCGACGATTTCCCCTCAGGCCGACGTCAACCTGATTCTGGGAAGCCCGGCGACGAACCGGTCCGTCTCCCTGGTGATGGGCGAGGCGGGATGGCCCCGGGTCAGCGACCAGGGACTGGTCCTGAAGACCGTCTCCTGGAACGGCAAACCGGCGGTGATCGTGGGGGGAGGCAGCCCGGCGGCGACGCTTTGGGCCGTTTACGACTTCCTGGAACAGTTGGGGGTCCGTTTTCTGCTGGAAAAGGACGTGCTTCCCGCCCGTCCAGCCCCGTTCCCGCCCCCAAGCCTGGACAAGGTCCAGGAGCCCCGCTTCCGGTTCCGCTCCTACCGGGCCATCAACAACCTGGCCACGTCGCTCATCTTCTACGGAATGGACGACTACCGGCACCTCATCGATCAACTGGCCAAGTTGAAGTTCAATGTCCTGTACTGCCAGATCTATCCCCATCAGCCCTTCGTCCATTTTCAGTTCCGGGACCAGCCCAAGACGACGGGTGTGTTCCATTACGGATGGAAGGTGCCGATTCACGGAGAGACCATCGGGCGCGAGCTCTTCGGCGGCCGAACCGAGTTGGTGAACCCGGACATGGCCGGGGCCGAGACCTACCAGGAACGGGTTCGCGCCGCCCAGAAGCTGCTGCACGACCTGCTGGCCTACGCCAAGAGCCGGGGGATGCAGACCGGCATCAACTTCCGGATCAACCAGTTCACCAACGAGTTCAACTGGCGGCTCCCCGAATGGTCCGACCGGGAGTATGTCCCGCGGGAGTTGATGGAGGGCACGCACAACGGACGGCTGGGCATCTCCGAATACGGCGTGGACCCCACGGCCTTCCCCTACATGACTCCGGACAATCCAGCGGTCACCGGTCTGAACAAGGCCATCATCCAGGCCCACATCAACACCTATCCGGAGGCGGATTTCTACGGCCTGACCCAGCCCGAGAATCCGGGAGGCGGCGAGTACTACAAGACCATGTGGAAGCGCCTGGACCGCAAGTACAAGCTGGAACCGCGGTTCAGCCTGGAAAAGATGGAGGAATCGGCCCGAACCAATATCCTGCCGGTGGGGGTCCGCGCACCAGGCCGTCCACTTTATGAACTCAAGGGAGCCATCGCCAACGCCGATACATTGGACAAGCTGCTCAACGAGGAGCGGATCCTGGAAGGGACCGCCAATCCGGACGCCACCGTCGTGGTCGCCACCTTCAGCGACGAGTTCTACCCGGTCATGCTCAAGATCTTTCCGGAAAGGTCGATGCTCCTGGTCCGGATGGACTACCTGACCTCGCTGGCGGCCCGCCGCGCGGAGATGCTTTCCTTTGCCAGCGAGCATCCGGGGCAGGTGGCCACCCTGGCCACCCTGGCGGACGACAACGTGGGCATCCTGCCCCAGCTCCCCACGCAGCCGCTTCATCGCATCTTTCAGGCCATGGAGCGCTATGGCGTGCACGGATTCTTCGGCCGCCAGTTCCTGGTGACCAAGCTGGAAGCGGGAACGGCCTATCTGGCCCAGGCGTCCTGGTCTTCCGAGGCGACTCCCGAGTCGGTCTATCGCGACCAGGTGGAACAGGTCTGCGGCTCCGAAGCCGTCCCCGAGATGCTGGAGTTCTACCGGATCCTGGAAAGGGCCACGGCCCGGGGAGACGAGATCGCCATGGGATTCCTCTTTCCGGTCACCCGGATGATGCGAAAGCACTGGCACAGCCGGAAAGGTCCGGTGCCGGAATGGAACGAATTGAAGGCCTACTACGTGGAGACCATCCCCCTGCTCGAGTCCGCTCTGACGAAGACTCGGCCCGAGGGACGGAGCTACCTGGAGCAGCTTCTGGGGCAGGTGCGTTTCGGCGTCGACTACATCGAAGCCGTGCAGACGGTTCGCCGAGCCCGGGTCGAGTACGACCTCTCCCAGCAGGCCTTCGTCCAGAAAGACGCCCGCAGCTTCGAGAAGCGGATCCGGGGAGCCCACGGGCAACTGGAAAAGGCGGTGGATCTCCTGGGTTCGGGGATCCACTCCTGGGCCGGCGCCGTCCGCGATCCTTCGGATCTGGGGGCCCTGGGTGTCCTCAACTACTTCTGCCGCGACTACCTCAAAGGGGTCGCCCTGGACGTCTACCTGGAAGCGGAGAACTGGAGAATGCGGTTCTAACGGGATAACGAATCAATGGAATCAAGAGTCTTTTCGGCCGACGAGTTGAGGGATCTGGCCCGGCGCATCTTCGCCGCCGCCGGCAGCGGCGATGGGGAGGCGGTCACAATCGCCACCCGCCTGGTGAAGAGCAACCTGGTGGGACACGACTCCCACGGGGTCATCCGGATTCCGCGCTATTGGGAGTGGATCAAGAAGGGCCTGGTCCTGCCCAACCGGAAAGTGACGTTCGTCCTGGACCGGGGTCCCGTCGCCGTGCTGGACGGAAACAGCGGTTTCGGACAGTCGACGGGAGAGCAGACCATGGAGATCGCCATCGACCGGGCCCGGCGCCACGGTTGCAGCATGGTGGGACTCCGGAACACGGGACACCTGGGCCGGATCGGCGATTGGCCGGAGATGGCGGCCGCCGCGGGAATGCTCAGCCTGCACTTCGTGAACACCAGCGGAATGGGCAACCTGGTGGCGCCCTACGGCGGCAAGGACCGGCGCCTCTCCGCCAATCCCATCGCCTGCGGCGTGCCTCAGCGAGAAGGCCCTCCCCTCATCATGGACATGTCCGCCTGCATGATCGCCGAGGGGAAGGTCCGGGTGGCCCTCCACAAGGGCGTGCAAGTCCCCGACGGATGCCTCATCGACTCGGAGGGCCGTCCCACCACCGATCCGGAACTCTTCTACCGGCATCCTCCCGGTTCCATCCTCCCCATCGCGGGACACAAGGGCTACGTCCTGAGCTTCATGATCGAAATACTGGCGGGAGCCCTCACCGGCGGATCGTGCACCAATCCCGCCAACGCCCACAAACTGGCCAACGGAATGTTCACCATCGTCATCGACCGGAGCTGGTTCGCGGACCGTGACGAGTTCTTCGACGAGGTCGACCGGTACGTCCACTACGTGAAGAGCTCCCGGACCATCGATCCCGACGGCGAGATCCTGGTCCCCGGCGAGTTGGAGGTGCGCACGTCGAAGACGCGAACGCGGGAGGGAATTCCTCTGGCCGGCACCACCATCGGGCAGATCCTCCAGGTCTGCGAAGAGCTGAACATCGACTCGGGGTGGCAGGCCGGCTGACCGGACCGGCTCCTTCCCGTCCTCTCCGGTAGATGCGCCATGGGCCTGATGGATTGGATCAAGGCAGCCGACTATGGCGTGGCCCTGCCCACCATCTCGAAGCTGCCGCGTGCGCTGGCCTACGGCCTGGCCGATCTCCGGGGAAGATTGCTCGCCTGCGCGCTCCGCGACTCTTTCGCCTGGGCCTCGCGAAACGTCGAGTCCACGTTTCCCCATCGCGGCGCGGCTGAGCGCCGAAGGATCGTCATCGGCCACTACCAGGCCGAGTCCCGCAACGAGATGGAGGCGTTCTGGTACCCGAAGCCCTTGCACCATCTCCAATCCTTCGTCCGGTGCACCGGTCTGGACACCCTGCGGGAAGCCGCCGCCGCCGGAGACGGCGTCCTCCTCTTTTCCGGCCACATGGGGAGCACCGGGCTCTTCTTCGTCTTCACCGGCAAGAGCGGAGTCCCCATGAACATCGTCGGACGGTCCATCGAACCGGAGGACAACCCGCTGCATCCGGCGGTTCTCCGCTACAACCGGAAACGGGTCCGCTGGATCGAAACGGCCATCGGACACCCCTTTCTCATGACCGGACGCGGCAACTACTCCAGGCTCGTGGAGAAGCTTCGGTCCGGAGAGGTCGTCATGATGCTGGCTGATGTGGCGCCCACACTGGTGAACCCGAAACACACGACGGAGGTGAGGTTCTTCGGCCGGCGCGCCTGGTTCCCCAACGGCATCGCCAGCCTCTTCTTCACCACCGGATCCCGTCTTCTCCACTGGAGGATCCACAGAAACCAGGAGACGGGCCACCAGGAGATCGAGATCTCGGAGGTGACGGACTCCTTCCGCTCCGCCGCCGGCAGAGCGGAATTCATGCAGAAGCTGGTGGGACTGTTGGAGCAGGATATCCGCAGTTACCCCGATCATTGGTTGAGTTGGGACTCGCTGGAACACTACTTCCGGCAACCGGAAGGGTAGGAGGGATCCAACGGCGCCATGACCCGATGGATGGCCTTGGACGTGGGTTCCAAGCGGTGCGGAGTCGCCATCACCGACCCCCTGAAATTGACGTCCCGTCCACTGCTCACGTTTGAACGGAAGAGCCTGGAGGAGGATGTGGCGAGGATCACCGGACTCCTGCGGGAATACCGGGTGGAGAGACTGATCGTGGGGCAACCCCGGCATCTGAGCGGCCGGCCCAGCTCCATCGCGCAAGCCGCCGTCCCCCTGGTGACCCGACTGCGCGGACTGGGGACGGTTCGGGTAGAGTGGATGGACGAACGCCTGTCGACCAAGGAGGCCGAATCGGTCATGCGGGAACTGGGGATCCCGCCCCACCAGAGGTGGCAGAAGAAGGACGAATTCTCGGCGGCGGTGATTCTGAAATGGTACCTGGAAGAGCGGGCCACTCCCGGATCGCGGGGATGATCCGGCGACTGCTGATCGCGGCCCTGATTCTGGTTGCAATGGCCCGGGCCGGGTCCAACTGGTGGGACGCCCGCATCAGCGAACCCCATCTGGGGCGTACGACCGGGAGCCGGCTGCTGACCGTGCCCTTCGGAGCGTCGGTGAGAGGAATCGGCCGGATGCTCCAGGAAGCGGACGTCATTCGGTCCGGCCTCGTCTTTGCGGCCTATGTTCGGTGGAGTGGCGCCGACCCTCTCCAGGCGGGCGAATACCTTTTTGAGAATCCCGCCAGCCTGACCCAAGTGGTGCAGGTCCTGAGGGAGGGCCGGGTTCACCAGTATCGCATCACCATCCCCGAAGGATTGACCCTGGACGAGATCATCGACCGTTTCGTCCAGGAAGGATTGGGACTGCGGCACGAGCTGGAGCCTCTGGCCGGCCGCATCGACCTGCTGGGCGGCCTGGACCCCGAGGCCACGGACCTGGAGGGCTACCTGTTCCCCGACACCTACCACTTCACGCGTTCAGACCAGGAGCTGACCCTGGTCTCCACGCTGGTGACCCGCTTCAAGGAGGTGTGGACCCCCCAGCGGCAGAAGCGCGCCGACGACCTGGACCTCACCATCCGGGAGGTGATCACCCTGGCCTCCCTCATCGAGAAGGAGACCGCGCTCCCTGCGGAGCGGGCTCTGGTTTCCGCCGTGTTTCACAACCGGCTTCGGCGGAACATCAAGCTGGACTGCGACCCGACGATCATCTACGCCATCCGGAAGAGCGGCGACTACGACGGAGTGCTTCACAAGAGCGACCTGAGCCTGGACTCTCCGTACAACACCTATCTCTACGCGGGACTCCCTCCCGGCCCCATCGCCAACCCCGGGACCGCATCCATTGACGCCGCCCTCCACCCGGCCCCGGTCAGGCACCTCTATTTCGTCTCCCGGAACGACGGCAGCCACGTCTTTTCCACCAGCTACCGGGCGCACCAGCGGGCCGTGCGCCGCTACCAGCGCTGACGGCCGGCCGGAAAACCACGACTCGCCCCCTCCAATCGGTTCAGCAGTTAGGTGCTTGCTGATAGACTGTCAACGAGTGGTATGGGACACAAGCTGGTCTGGACGTTACTGACCCTCCTGGCTCTGGCCGCCACCGAGGCCGAGGCGCAAAAGAGATTCGAACCCCCGATGCGCCTGGGCGTCCCGTTTCCCGCGGCGTGGAAGGCCATGCTGGAAGTCCTGCAGCGCGAGGAATGGGAGCTAGTCAAGAAGGACAGGGGCAGGGGCGAGATCGTGACCGGATACCGGAATTACATGTCGGGTCCCTTGACGGCCGGCCATCTCGACAAGATCGGAGTCCGCCCCCGGCTGCCTGACGGGGAGTGGGTTCGGGTCCGCTACCGTTACGATCTGTCGGTGAGCCTGATCCGGGAGCGCCAGACCATGGTCACCGTCGACAGTGACATCCAGGCGCTCAAACGTGATTTTCTGGGCCGTGAGGAGTGGGTGGAAATCGATTCCTCCGGCCGGGTGGAGAAGCAGTTGCTGACCGCTTTCGGACAAACCCTGTACGGCGCCGATTTTTCCCTGGACAAGCGCCGCAAGGGAATTCTGGGGCTGCCTCCCATCGGGGAGGGCCGCGCGCCGGCGAAGCCGCCCGGAAATTAAAGGGAAATAAAACCAGAGACGCCGGCGCGATCATGGCCGCGGCGCGTGTTCGCCGGGAGCAGGTTTTCGCGGACGACACCTTGGTTCGCGTTTCCACACCGGTCCAAGGCGTCAAGACTTTTTCCACGACTGCTGAAATCCGATGGATCATCCCGTCCTGCGAATCATGGACTTTCCCCTTCAGGTCGCTCTCTGGGTCTTCCTCGTCTCCTTCCTGATATTCCTGCTGGTGGTCCGATATCGCATCCGCGCCCGACAATTCAGTCTCAAGGACTATTTCCGGGAGGAGTTCGATCGATACTACCGGGAGAAACTCGAAGAGACCTCCGGCAAGCCGGGCCGGACCGAACCCTGGACCGCCACCCGGAACGAGTTCCGCATCGTCTTCCAGGTCATGCTGCTTTCCATCCTGCTGGCCGCCGGCTCCTTCGTGGGTGCGAGCTTCGTGCCCATCCCCTACCTCAAGAACTGGACCGGGGTCGAGTCCATCGAAACGGCGCCTCTGAGACTGGTCGCCCTCTCCTACGATCGGTTCTTTACGGGATTCTCCCTCAAGGGGGAGATCTGGAATCAGGGACAGCTTCCTCTCAAAGGAATCTCGGCGCGCGTCCGGATCTGGGGACAGGATGACGAGATGCTGGAAGAAATCATGGCAAAGGTGAAGCCGGACGTGTTGAATCCCGAGTCTTCGGGCAGTTTCGGCATGAAATTCTCGCAGAAGTCCCCTTCCCAGCTCTACGGGTACGAGGTCGCCTTCGTCGATCCCGACGGTGTCGAGACGCCGCACATCCGGGGATTCGATGCCCCCTGAGCCAGCCGGAGCCGGTCGAGCGTGGGCCCTGGCCACCTTGATCCCCTACCTGAGGCAATACCGCGCCCGCATCGCGACCGGTGTCGTGATGGTCCTCATGACCAATGTGGCGGTGGTCGTCACGCCCCAGGTCCTGGGATGGGCGGTCGATGATCTCACCGAGGGAGCCGACGCCGGCCTCCTGCTCCGCTACGCCGGACTGCTGCTGGCCCTGAGCTGTGCCGAGGGCCTTTTCCGATACCTGATGAGGTGGATCCTCATCGGCGTCTCCCGCCGGATCGAATTCGACCTGCGCAACGACCTCTTCCGGCACCTTCAGCGCCTGACCCCCTCCTTCTACCAGCGGCATTCCACGGGAGACGTAATGGCCCGGTCCACCAACGACCTGGGCGCCGTTCGAATGGTGCTGGGACCGGGCATCATGTACTCGGTCAACACCCTGTTCATGGTCGTGCTGACCGTCACCATACTGATTCGAACCGACGCCGGCCTGGCCCTTCTCACCCTGGCCCCCCTCCTGCTGGTCTCCTACTGCGTCAAGTTTTTCGGGCGCAAGATCCACCGGAGATTCGAAAAGATCCAGGAACAATTCTCGATGCTGACGACCCTGGTTCAGGAGAACGTCTCGGGAATCCGGGTCGTCAAGGCCTACAACCAGGAGTCCGCCTTCGTCAACCGGTTTCGAGACGCCAACCGGGAATACATGAAGCGGAGCATGGCCCTGGTCAAAATCTGGGGGGTCTTCTATCCCCTCCTCGCTTTCCTGTTGGGCCTGTCGGCCGTCTTTCTCCTCTGGTACGGAGGACGGCAGGTCATGGACGGAGCGCTGTCTCTCGGCGCCCTGGTCTCGTTCATCTTCTATCTGGCCCGTCTGACCTGGCCCACCATCGCCCTGGGATGGGTCATCAACACCTTCGAGCGGGGGTCGGCGTCCATGGGCAGGATCAACCGGATCCTGGCGACCCAACCGGATGTGCTGGACGATGGCGGCATTCCGGCCGAGGCCGTCGAAGGCCGGGTGGAAGTCAAAAATCTCACCTTTTCCTACAACGGGACACCGGTTTTGAAGAACCTGGAATTCGAGCTGCCCGCGGGCGACACACTCGCCATCGTGGGCAGCACCGGAAGCGGAAAATCCACCTTGGTGCATCTGCTCTGCCGCCTCTACCCGGTGCCCAGGGGACGGATCCTCATCGACGGCAGGGACGTCAACGACATTTCCCTGACCCACCTGCGCCGAAGCATCGGCTGCGTTCCCCAGGACACGTTCCTCTTTTCCGAATCGATCCGGGACAACCTGACGTTCGGAGCACCGGACGCCTCCGACCAAGCCATCCGGGAGGCTGCGCGCACCAGCAACATCCTGGGAGAGATTCAACGCTTCCCCGACCGTATGGCCACCTTCGTGGGTGAGAGAGGCCTGACCCTCTCCGGTGGACAGAAACAACGGATGACCATTGCGAGAGCGCTCCTGACGGACCCCAGGATCCTGGTTCTCGACGACTCGCTCTCCAGCGTCGACACCTACACGGAAGAGGAGATCCTGAAGCGGCTCGCTCCCGTCATCGCCGGAAGAACCACCATCCTCATCTCCCACCGCATCTCGACGGTCAAGGGGGCGGACCAGATCCTGGTGTTGGACCGCGGACGAATCGTGCAGAGAGGAAGGCACCGCGAGTTGCTCCGGACCGCGGGCCCTTACGCCGAAATGCACCGAAAGCAGTTGCTGGAGCAGGAGCTGGGAATCGCATGATCGAGTACGACCAGGACGAGATCCTGGGCCGGGTCTACGACGGGCGATTGGCGCGGCGGATGCTGGGATATCTTCATCCCTACCGCTGGGTCGTGGGCGCGTCGGTCGCGCTGCTCCTGCTGGTGTCGGCCCTGCAACTGGCGGGTCCGCTCCTGACCCTGATCGCCATCGACGACCACATCCGCATCGGCGACCGGACCGGGCTCACCTATCTGGCGCTGCTCTACCTGGGCCTCCTGATTCTGCAATTCGGCTGCACTTTCGCACAGACCTGGCTGATGAACTGGACCGGGCAGCGGGTCATGCACGATCTGAGGGTCCAGATCTTCCGTCACGTCCAGACGTTGCACGTCGGCTATTTCGACAGGAATCCGGTGGGTCGCCTGATCACCCGCGTCACCAACGACGTGGACGTGCTCAACGAGCTCTTCACGGCGGGCGTGGTGAGCATCTTCGGGGATATCTTCCTGCTGGGCGGCATCGTGACGGTCATGCTCTGGCGGGATTGGCAATTGGCCCTGGTCACCTTCTCCGTCCTGCCTCTCATCTTCGTGGCCACCATGATCTTCAAGATCAAGGTTCGAGGATCCTATCGATGGGTCCGGGCCTGCGTGGTCAAGATCAACGCCTTCCTCCAGGAGAACATCACCGGCATGCCGGTAGTGCAGGTCTTCGTCCAGGAAGACCGCAAGTTCGGCCAGTTCCGGGAACGGAATCGGGAGCACCTGCAGGCCAATATTCAATCCATCTTCTACTACGCCATCTTCTATCCGGTGATCAACCTGGTGGGCGCGCTGGCCATCGCCCTGATCCTCTGGTACGGAGGCGGCCGCGTGCTGGACGGAGTCCTGACCCTGGGCACGCTCGTGGCCTTCCTTCAGTATTCGGAGCGCTTCTTCAAGCCCATCAGCGACCTGAGCGAAAAGTTCAACATCCTGCAGAGCGCCATGGCCAGCTCGGAGCGGATCTTCAAGCTCCTGGACACGCGGGCCCAGGTTCGGCCTCCGTCGAAACCCACACCGCTGCCGCCGGGCGGCGGGGCCATCGAGTTCCGCAACGTGACGTTCGCCTACAAGGAAGATACGCCGGTCCTGCGGAACCTGAGCCTGAGGATTGCCCCTGGCGAACGAGTGGCCATCGTGGGACCCACCGGTGCGGGAAAGACCACTCTCATCAACCTGATCTGCAGGTTTTACGACGTCCGGAACGGGGGCATTCTCATCGACGGAATCCCCATCGCCCACCTGGACCCGGGGGAACTGAGGCGCAGGATGGCAGTCGTGCTCCAGGATGTCTTTCTCTTCAGCGGCACCATCGAAGAGAACGTCCGGCTCTGGAGGGCTCCCATCGACCGGCCCCAAGTGACGGAGGCGGTGCGCCACGTCAATGCCCTGGACTTCATCCGGGAGAAACCGCAGGGACTCGACTCGCCGGTGACCGAAAGGGGCGCGTCGTTGTCCGTGGGACAGAGGCAGCTGTTGGCCTTCGCCCGCGCCCTGGCCCACGACCCCAGAATCCTGATCCTGGACGAGGCCACCTCGTCGGTCGACACGGAGACCGAGATTCTCATCCAGGACGCGTTGAACACGCTCATGGAGGGACGAACCTCCATCGTCATCGCCCACCGCCTCTCCACCATCCAGAACTGCGACCGTATCGTCGTTCTCCGCCAGGGCAGAATCGAGGAAGAAGGCACCCATCAGGAACTGCTCAAGCTGCGGGGGCTCTATTACAAGTTGTACCAGCTCCAGTACCAGGATGAGGCAATAGGAGTCGGCAGTGAGGCGTGAGGGAAGATCGAGGGGTACTAGCTGGCGCCGCGGCCCCAGACGACGGCCGGGATGGTCTTGAGCAGAATCCAAAGATCCAGCTTCAAGGACCACTGGTCGATGTATTGGAGATCCAGCTTCATCCATTTCTGGAAATCCAGTTCGTTGCGGCCGGAGATCTGCCAGAGACAGGTGATGCCCGGCTTGACGCTCAGCCGCCGCCGCTGACTCCGGGAATAGTGGCGGACCTCCTCGGGCAACGGGGCCCGGGGGCCGACCAGGCTCATCTCGCCTCTCACCACATTGGCCAGTTGCGGCAGCTCGTCGATACTGTACCTGCGCAGAATGCGCCCCAGGGGAGTCACCCGGGGATCTTTGCGCATCTTGAACACCGGGCCGTCCATCTCATTGAGATGCCGGAGGTTCCGGAGCTGGTCTTCGGCTCCCTCCACCATGGTGCGAAATTTGACCAGGCTGAACTCCCGGCCGTAGAGACCGCGCCTGACCTGGCGGTAGAAAACCGATCCGGATGAGGTGAACTTGATCAGCGCCATGGTCAGGAGCATGAAGGGAGCCGCCAGCGCCAACAGAGCCGAGGCCAGCACACAATCCATGACCCTCTTGACCACCAGAGCCACGCTCTGGTCCGGGGCCGTCGAGAAGGTGATGAGGGGAAGCTCCTCCAGATAATCGAGCGATAGTCTGGAAATGGAGGTGGGGAAAAAGTCCGCGGCGATCCGGGTCCGGATTCCGAGTTCCTCACAGAATCCAAGCACCTCCTGAAACTGCCGGGTGTCCTCCGGCTGTGCGCCCACGAATATGATCTCGTCCACCACCAGGCGGTCCATGAGCAGGCCGGGAAGATCCTCCAGCGAGCCCAGGATCCGGATTCCGGGAACCTCTTTCCATGGTTCGTCAGGGGCCAGGTGTCCGACGACACGGTAGCCCCACTTTCGGAACCGGCCCAGAACCTGGCTGACAGACTCGGCCCGGGAGTCGATTCCCACGATCAGGATCCTGACCTGATGGTGCTCATTGACGTTCCGGGTCCTCAAGATCCAATGCAGCACAATGCGGTTCAAACCCAGGAAAAGACCCGAGAGTCCGATGAAGATGAAGAAGACGGGCCGGCTGACATCCAGGTTGAACAAGAAGACGAAGAAGCCCACGGCGAGACCGGCGGCGCAGACGAAGCGGCCGATGCGGAACAGGTGCTGGGAGGCGGAGACCTGGTAGAAGCGGGAGTATCGTTGGGTGATCCGGAGGATGGGAATCCAAATCGGCAATGCGGCCAACAGATAGAGCAGATAGTGGGAATAGGGCAGCAGTTGCGGATGGAATGCGAGCGCAATGGAGGCCGGCGCCCACGCCACAAGAATGGACCGGGAGAAATAGGCCAGGGTCAAGGCCAGAAAGGCCACGGCGATGTCCGCTGCCTGAAGCAGGTTGCCGTAGACTTGAGACTGGCGATCGAACATCTCGGTGTCGTCCCCGCACCGGCCGGACGGACCTGACCGGGAGGCGGCGGTCGTTCAATTCAGCAATCGGCCAGGTCCCCGATCCGGGGAGGCCGGGCCATGAGGAAACCCTCCGCCAGGGAGCATCCTACTAGACTCCCCACGTGCATGTGGAAACTCCGGATCCGTTCCAGGAACGTGGGATCGCTGAGATAGGTGGCGGGCTCGCGCGAGTCCGGACGATGCAACTGGGACGCGAAGGCCTTCAAAGCGTGCTCCTTCTGCTCGTAGTGGTCCGAGATGTCCACGCCGACGTGGGGCACGACCGGTTCATCGAAATGGGTCCAGCAGGCGATCCGCCGCGGACGGAATCGCTGTTGCGACGTGTCGATGGCCGCCAGGCCGGCGTGATGAACCGCCTCCTCGACCAGGATGGAAGCCTTGCCATGGTCCGGGTGGCCCCATTTGGAGTGTGTCAGGACCAGCTTGGGCCGGCACTTCCGGATCACTCGAATCAACGCCAACCGGCTCTCTTCATCGGGACTCAGGTTCCCGTCCCTCAGGCCCAGGTTCAGCCGGAAGTCCAGACCCAGGAGAGCAGCCGCGCGGCGGGATTCCAGGGCCCGGGTCTCCATGGTGCCGCGGGTTCCCAGTTCGCCGCGCGTCAGATCCACGACGCCCGTGCGGCGGCCCAGCGACTTCAGGCGAAGCAGAGTCCCGCCGCAACCCAACTCGACGTCGTCGGGATGCGCCCCCACGGCGAGAACGTCGACTGGCCTGGGTTCAAACATGGATCACCTGGTGGTCCATGCAGAAAGGATCGATCGTTTCCAACAGGCCGTCGATGAACCCGGGCCCCTCCTCCATCAGGAATTGGTTGAAGTTGACGACCCGTTCCTGCAGCTTTCCCTGAGGATGAAGACGGGTCTGGAGATGGTCCAGATGGCGGCCGGCGACGCCGTCGCGGGTCCGGTAGTTTTCCAGGAATCGCTTCTCCACCCTTTCCATCTGATAGAAGACTCGTTTCCAAGCCCGGGGGACCATCTTGCCGAGACTCGGGTCCACGCGGACAATGTCCCCCTGCAGCCGGGTCAGGCTCTCCCGAACCACGTCGGTAACCCGGTCGAACTCGTCCAGGACCTGCTTTGATGCTCCGGTCCTGGCGACGCGTTGGGTGATGCGGGAGGCGCCCAGGGAGAGCAGCTCGACCAGATCCAGCGAGTGCTTCTTCAGCAGCCGCTGGGATTTCCGGTCCACTACCGTGACCCCGGCCCTGGGAAACACGCAGCATTGAATCTTCCAGTAGGGACTGATGGCGCCGACCTGGCTGAAGTAGGCGACCTCCGCCGGCCCTCCTACGTAGGCCACGGTAGGGAAGAGATGATCCTGAATGATGGGCCGCAACAACACGTTGGGACCGAACTCTCCGGTTCCGGTTCGTATCCGGTCCAGCAGTTCCTCCGCCGGCAGCCGGAGAGAGCGGCTTCCGCGACTCCAATAGGCTCCCGACCGGTAGTCCAACTTGTAACGCCGTCTCTCCTCGAGCCAGAAGAGGAGTGATTCGGAGCCATCCACAGGCACCTGCGCCCGGTGACCTTCCGCCTCCAGCTCCCGGCCGCGGGCCTGCAGGGAGCGGATCAGACGCTTCCGCTCCACGACCGCCGTCTCGAAGACCGGTCTCAACGCATCCTTGTATCCGGAGTGGAGCGCGTCGAAGAGAATGAGTCCCTGGTTTCGAAAGAGGCGGCCGAGCCACCGGCCCTGGGCATCGGTAAAGAACGTACCGGGCGCGTAGGCCGATTCGAGGGTCCGGAGGACCTCTTTCCGATATTCGGAAACGGGAGCGCCGTCCTGGAGCCTCTTCAGGGGATCACCGGTCGCTTCCAACGAAACCGTGCCCACCATGGTCGCCGAAGGGGGGGAGGGACCGGAATACCCCAGCCGAAGCAGCGATCCTTGCGGATCGAAAAAGGCGGTGGAACGGGACTCCAGAAAATCGGAGTCGTCGGAAGGAAGCCAGAAGACCGGAACCGCCGCGTACCCTCCCGCCTCCAGGATCCGGGCCAGGCTCACGGCGGTCAGCGCCTTGTAGACGGAGAGGGCCGGTCCGCCGAACAGGCCCAGTTGTTGGCCCGTGACTACGGCCACGGTCCCGGGATCCCGCAGCTTCTCGATGTTCTCGCGGGTAGAGGAGCCCGAGCCCACCCGGGCATTGAAATCGAGGAGCATCCGGACGAGGGCCTCACGCGGCAACCGGGAGTCCCGTTTTCGCGCGGCCTCGGCTCTCTCACCCAGAGCCTCCGGACCCGTGTGCCCCGTTCCGGCCGGATAGAGGGGCGCGACCTGGTCGAAATCGTACAGATACTGGAGAAATAGCCGACTCTGCCCCGGCAACCGGCGGCGGTCGAGACGATCGAGTCTCATGCGGCCGCCAGTTTAACAGCCCGTGGCAAGAGTCATCACCGACTGTCAAACCGAAAGTCCCGCGCGGCACCGGGACCGATGCCGCGCGGGACTTTCATCAGGGACCGCCGAGTTCAGCGTCCTCGGAACCCCGCGCCTTGAGAAGACCGGAACGTTGCGGCACAGACCGCTACGGGCGCTTCGCCTGTTCCTTGGATGGAGTGGGGGTGGCCTTGACCATGATCCGGTCCCTGAGCCTCAGAAAGGTTTTCTCACCGATGCCCCGGACGTTCATCAGGTCTTCAATCCGCTTGAAGGCTCCGTTTTTCTCCCGGAACGCCACGATTCGCCTGGCAATTGCCGGTCCGACGCCGGGGAGAGCGTCCAACTCTTCCACAGTCGCCTGATTCAGATCCAGTTTGTCCGCAGCCGCCACATCCGGGCACCAGAGCCAGGGCATGGCCATCAGCAAGGTCGAGAACAACAGAATCTTTCGCATGTGCACCTCCTTATGGTTTGGTATTTCGTTTCCTATCTGAGCCTAACGTCCCGGGTGGAAAAAACGCGAAGCGGAGCGGCGGCTCACCCGGCAACTGGTGATTGGACGCCGTTGCAGAGATAGTCGAAAATTTCGTAGTTCCGGGCTCCCTGGGCCGCCCGGGACTCGTACTCGCTGCTCAGCGGTTCCGAGAGCAGCATGGGGACCATCACCTCGTGGCGTCCGCCGTGGGACCGCAGAGGTTCGTTCAGGACACTGAGATCGTGGTCGGCGGGAGTCCTCCCGATGACGGCGCCGGCGTCCGCCATTACGAGCAGATCGCCGATGCGGTCGGGCGGCAAATCCAGTTCCCTCGACGCCGCAGTGCGATCGTAGACTTCGTCGATGCCGGGCAGCCGGCGGATCCACGCAGCCACGGATGTGGTCTCCGCGGGTTCGGCCACGTGCACCATGACCGCCGAACCCAGGGACCCGTGATGAACGACGTAGGGGTCCGTGATGGGACAGACCACTCGGTTCCCCTCTCCGAAACGGTCTCGCAGCAGGGATTCCAGATAGACGACGTTGGGGCTCCCGCCGGGTCCGGCTTTGGCGTTCATGCCGTGGTCAGCCGTCACTCCAACCCGGGCGCCGGTCTCCAGCAGCGCACCGATCTCCCGGTCCAGCGCCTGGTGAAAATCGAGCGACTGGTCGGACTCGGGAGGAAATTTGTGCTGCATGTAGTCGGTCAGGGACAAAAAGAGAAAATCGGCCAGTCTCCTCTGCACGAGGCGGACACCGGCCGCCAGCACGAAGAGGCTGGCACCGGCGCTGTAGATCTCCGGCTGCGGCCTGCCCACCAGGTCCTCCAGGTTCCCAATGCCGTGGGTCCCGACGGTGGCGGCCGCGGCCCGCTCCGATGAGAAGGCGATTCCATCCAGGTCCTTCGTCAGCAGGTCCCGAAGTTTTTCCTTGGCCGTCACCATCGCCACCTTCCTGCCGGCACGGGACGCTGCCGCCAGAATCGTGTCGCATCGGACATAGCGGGACGAGTTCATCATCAGCTCCCGGCCGGTCCGGGGATCGAGGAAGAAGTTGCCGCTGATCCCGGTGACGGAAGGAGGAACCCCGGAGACGATGCAGGCATTGTTCACGTTGGTGAAGGAGGGGAGGGCGCCCCGGACCACGGTCTCGAATCCGGCTTCAGCCAGACCGTCCAAATGGGGCATGCGGCCGCGATTCCGGGAAACCTTCAGGTACTCGGGGCCGCATCCGTCGATGCAGACCACCGCCAGCGGCTTGGCCGGAGGCCGGTATTGCACTCCGTTGACCCGGAAAGGCGTCGTGCTGATCCGCATCAGGCAGCCGTCAATCGGAGAAATACCAGCGCAGAATCCCGGGGCCCCAGAACGCGGCCGCGGCCGATGCCACGCCCAGGAACGTTCCGAACGGCAACGGGTAGCTCCGTCCCTTGGAGCGGGCCCGCATGTAGATGGAGCCGGCGGCGGCCCCGATCACCGAACCCACGAAGACGCTCAGCAAGGCACACCTCCAGCCCAGGAAGGCGCCCAGCATGGCGGTCATCTTGACGTCGCCGAATCCCATCCCGTCCACCCCCGAAAAACGGCGGTAGAGCGCAGCGACCAGCCACAGGAAGCCACCTCCCAGCCCGGCTCCCAGGAGGGAGAATCCCACGTGGTCCCAGGCGGGCAGCGACGCCGGCCCGGTCTCCCAGCGGAAAAAACCGGGATCCTGCAAAGGCGACAGGAGGACCCCGGCCGCCAGGCCTCCGAGCGTCAGGACATCGGGCAGGATCCGATGGTAGAGGTCGATGACGGTGAGAGTCAGGATCAGCGCCAGGAAGAGGCAGCAGATGACAAAGGCCGAGGACCATTCGTACCGAATCCAGGCGCCAAGAAACAAAGCCGCCGTCGCGGCTTCCACCAACGGATAGCGGCGAGAGATGGGTGCGTGGCACGCGCGGCAGCGACCCTTGAGCAGCAGGAAGCTCAGGATGGGAATGTTGTCCCCTGCCGGGATCGGTTTCGAGCAGCCGGGACAGCGGGAACGGGGCCGGATGACCGACAACCCGCGTGGGAGGCGGTGAATACAGACGTTGAGAAAGCTCCCGATCACCAATCCGGCCACTACCGGCACGACTGCGAACCAGTCCATTTCCCGCAATTATACGCGCGGGACGGAAAGGTCCCGTTGCTCCGGGAGTCGGGGCCGCTCGAATACCGGACTAATCACGGCGGGCCAGTACGATGTCGTTGCTGTCGACGATGGTGTACATGGCCTTCTCCAGGTCGGTCACGGCCTGCTGGTAATCCACCCGCGCCCTCAGTTCCTGTACCTGCGACTGGCTCAGGTCCCGCTGATACCGCAGCACCTCGAAGTTGGTGGACAACCCGGCCTGGAAACGCTTGTTCTCGCCCTCCAACTGAGCCTCCGAGAGCTCGCGCGCCACTCGGGCCGCCTCCAGGCGCTTTCTCTGGGTGGCGATGCTCTCATAAGCATTGCGTACTTCCACGATGATCATCTGCTGCTGGTTCTTCAATTGGCTGGCGAGGCGGCGCTCCCGGATCAGGAGGCTGGCCCTCTCCGCCTCATTGGCCCGATTTCTCAGAGGAATCTCCACGCTGACGCCAAGAGTGTAGTTGATGTAGTTGAACCCGAAGACCTGACCCCACGAATTCCCGAAGCTGCCGAAGAATGGATTCGACAGCTGCGGCACGTCTTGCATCCGGGTGTCCGGAACACCGTCCCCATCCGTATCGACGAACTGACTCGCCAATATTTCTCCAGCCCGCCCCGTATTCGTCAGACTCGCCACCAGGTCTACAGTGGGTCTTCCATCCTGGCGGTAGTACTCCCGATCCACTTCCACCTGTTCCCGGAACAACCGATTCTGGTCCAGTTCGGGACGCTTCTCCATGGCCCCGGCGATGGCCTCGTCCAGCGTGATGGTCAGGTCCTGGACCCGGGGAAGCTGGGTGGGAATCAGGGTCAGATTCCAGAGGGCCGCCCTCGGGTCCGGCGCCAAGTGGCGTTTGAGTCCATTCTGGGAGGTGATGATCTGGACCTCCGACTGGATCATCTCCTGTTCGCGCGTGGCCACTTCGGCGCGGGAAGCAGTGATCTCGATGGGCGCCATGACACCGATCCGGACCCGCTTCTGATTGTTCTCATGCTGGATGATGGCCAGCTCCATGGACTTGCGAATGGCCTCGTAGCTCTCGATGGCAAAGACAAGTTCCCAATATTGATTCTGGACCTGCTGGACGATTTCCGACACCTTCTGCTGAAACTGGCTGTCGCTGATCTCTATTTCCAGGTTGAAGAGCTTGAGTTGACGCCTGGTCTGGGTCTTGCGGAATCCCCTCCACAGCGGCTGGCGCAGACCAACGGCGAAGTTGGACCCGAACGAGGGGTTCATGAACGAGAAGGTGCTGTTGGTGCTGAAACGGTTGTTGTTGAAGCTGAAGGTGAGGCTGCTGCCGTTGGGCAGACTCTGTATCAGAGACGTATCGAAGTAGACCCGGTCCGTCGTGTTCACCGGTATGCCCTGACCCGCGTCCAGGATGGACCGGGCGGGATTCTCAGTGGCCGCCCACCCCACCTCGAACTGGAGCCTGGGGTCGTAGAAGCCGCTGGCCCCGAAGATCTGCTGGCGGTTCAGGTCCTCGTTGTAGTCCTCGATGGCGATCTCCAGGTTATTGAGCAACGCCAGCCGGATGGCGTCCTTGACACTCAACTCCCGGACCGGTCTCTCGCGGCGCATCCGATCGGCCCACGACTCGGGCCGATCGATTTTCGGCACCTGCGGACCGTCTTGATCAGGGACCGGTTCTTCCTGGGGAACAGCCCCCAGGAATGGCACCGCAATCACGACAAAAACCGGCAGGAAAATCCCCTTGACGCTCTTCATGGCATCTCCTGGAAAAGGCTCTGGACTGGACAGACCATGGCAATGACCCGGGCACAACCAGCCCGGACTGTAACATGAGGGCTCATCCTATCGTTTACGAACGAACCCGAAGGATTGTTTCAAGAAGGCGGGAGGTCGAGAAGCGGCGGAGTGGCTCCGGGCGGCGAGGAAGTCCTGGAATTGCCGGCCGCGGAAGGGGATGCGGCGTTCGAAGGAGGCTGTGCGGGACGGCCGGAAGCCGCCCCGCAACCTGCCGTCATTCCTCGGATTCGGATTCGCTCGGGCGCTTCTTCTTCAGAGAGGGCCGCTTCAGCGTCGGACGATCGCCCTTCAAGGTGGGCTCTTCCCGATCGTCCCTGTCGTTGGTCCGGCGCTTCAAGGTGGGCCGGCTCGCGCCGCTCTTGGTTCCACCCTGGCCCGGACGGATCTCCGCGCGGTCCATCTGGATCAGACGCGCCTTCACCCGGTCGAACTCGGAGGTGCTGACCACATATTCCTCCTTGGGAGGCAAGAAAGCGATCTCCTCGTTCACCTTGGCGATGCGGTTCTCGAAGCTGGGGTGAGTCCGGAAGAAGCTGGCGAACTTGCCGGGACGGCTCTTGTCCTTAGCCTGCATCTTTTCGAAGAAGGAGATGAATCCCTGCGGGTCGTATCCCGTGTTCCAGAGATACTGGGTGCCCAACTGATCGGCTTCGGCCTCCGACTTGCGGGTGATGCCCAGAACCGCCAGGTTCATGCCCATCCCCAGCCCCTGGTAGAGCGCATACTGAGTCCAGCCGCCGGTGAGGATCAGGGCCGGCAGCGCCGCAAACTGCATGAGGTTGCCCTTGGTCATCCTCTCCGTGGCATGCCGGGCCGTCACGTGGGCGATCTC
This sequence comes from Acidobacteriota bacterium, assembly GCA_028874215.1. Taxonomy (NCBI): domain Bacteria; kingdom Pseudomonadati; phylum Acidobacteriota; species Acidobacteriota bacterium. The sequence goes on along the minus strand of JAPPLF010000022.1, from coordinate 33,421 downwards.
GTGAGCCATGACACCGGCCAGCTCGGCCTCGTCCTCCGCCTCCAGAATCAGCCCCTTGTTGATGAAGAAGTAGCCGCCCGGCAAGGCGAAGGCGTTCACCTCTTCGGAATCGAGCACACGGATCACGAAGGGAACTTTCGCATCCGAATTCTTCACGATGAGTTGGCCCAGCCCGTCGACGTACTCGTTCACAACGGGATCTTCCACCAACCGGGCGGTCTGCTCGATCTGCTGGGCGTACTGCGCTCCCAACTGGATCTCTTTCTCCAGCGATATGAAGTTGGGGAAGATCAGGGCCACCTTCCCGTTGATATCCCGGTTGCCGATATTTTCCACATCCCCGTGTTTGCGCCCGGATTGTGTCGGCACGTTCGCCAGCAACACCAGGGTGGCAGTCAGGAGAGTCAATGAGATTCGGGTTCTTTTCGTCATGGCTGCGCCCTCATAAGGGTTTGGAACTGCAATTCAGTATATCCATTGTTGAGCAGATCTGCCACGAACGCTCCGGAGCCGCCAACAAGCTTTCCATGTGCGCCGCATCTCTGCTAACTTCCTTCACCATATTCCGATGCTTCCGCCAGCTTCCGGGTTCAAAAGCCCAGCCCCACTCGCCTTCCTCGGCGGAGAGGTCCGCTCCTGGACCAGGATTCTGACCGCGTCCCAGATGGGGACCGTAGACCGGCTGACCACCCGGGACTGCGGGCTCCCCAGCCTGTTGTTGATGGAAAATGCCGGGCTGAACCTGTACCAGATCCTGAAGTCCCGATTCGGGGACCGGCTCGCCTGCCGCTCCACCGCGATTCTCTGCGGCAAAGGGAACAACGGGGGGGACGGTCTGGTCCTGGCCCGCCAGTTGGCGCGGCGCGAATCTTCTCCCACGGTGATTCTGCTCTGCCGTCCCGAACAGATGCAGGGAGACGCCCTGGTCCAGTTGGATGCCTACCGGAAATCCGGTGGCGAGGTGGTGTCCGTGACCTCCCGGGAGGAGTGGGCGGAGGTTGCCCCCATCCTCGGCGGCTGCCGGATCGTGGTGGACGCCCTGCTGGGAACCGGGCTCGGACGTCCCGTCGCCGGACTGCTGGCAAAGGTGGTTCGGGACGTCAACGGGAGCGGCGCCTTCGTGCTGGCCGTCGACATCCCCACAGGCACGCCCTCCGACAGCATCCGGTCCATCGGGCCATCGGTCCGGGCTCACGCCACCGTCACCTTCACCGCCCCCAAGATCGCCCACGTTCTCCACCGGGAGCCGGAGACATTCGGGCAGATCTACGTCACTCCCATCGGGACGCCTCCCCAGGTGCTGGACACGCCGGACCACTTCCTGAACCTGATGACCCCCGCCCGGATTCGGGCGCTGCTGCCGGTCCGCAGAACCTTCTCTCACAAGGGCACGTTCGGGCACGTGGCGGTCATTGCGGGAAGCCGGGGCAAGGCCGGCGCCGGCGCCCTGGCCTCCCGGGCCGCGCTGAGATCCGGGTCCGGCCTGGTGACGGGCCTGGCTCCCGACGCCGTCCAACCCCTGATGGCCTCCTTCCATCCTGAGATCATGACGGAAGGTGTGCCGTCCACGCCTGCCGGGACCTTGGCCTCGTCCGGGATCGATGGCATTCTGAAAATATTGGAGGGCAAAGACGCCGCCGGCCTGGGGCCGGGCCTGACGACGGAGCGAGAAACCGTCGACGTCGTGCGGCGGCTGACGCGGGAGGCCGGGATTCCCCTGGTCCTGGACGCCGACGCCTTGAACGCCTATGCCGGGCAAGCCCGCGAGTTGGTCAACCGGAGGGGTCAGCCCCTGGTCCTCACTCCCCACCCGGGTGAGTTCGCCCGCCTGACGGCCCATACCGTTGCACAAATTACCGAAAACGGCATTTCCATCGCCCGGAAATTCGCCCGGGACCACAATCTCTGGCTCGTGCTCAAGGGATTCCGGACCCTGGTGGCGGCGCCCGGCGGCCAGGTCTATGCCTGTCCGCTGGGAAACCCGGGAATGGCCACCGCAGGAAGCGGCGACGTCCTCACTGGCGCAATCACTTCTTTCCTGGGCCAGTATCGGGCCCAGGCCCGCACCTCTCCGTCGCAGACCACGGACGCCGTGGTCTCCGCCGTCTACCTCCATTCCCTGGCCGGCGATCTGGCGGCCCGGGACCGGGGGATGGACTCGCTGACGGCCGGAGACCTCCTCGATCACCTGGGACCGGCCTTCTTCCAACTGCGCGGCCCGGAAGGGCGGGCCGGCGGGCCGGTGGGAAATGCGGACTAGCCAGGTTCTTCGCTCAAGCAGCGAAGAGGAGACCCGGAGCATCGGCCTGACACTGGGTGAGACGCTGCAGCCGCCGCGAGTGGTCCTCCTCAGCGGAGAACTGGGCGCCGGCAAGACCGTGCTCACCCAGGCCATGGCGGCCGGTCTTGAAGTCGAAGACCTCTCCCTGGTCCGAAGCCCCTCCTTCACCCTGATCAACGAATACCCGTCGGCTCGCGGCCGCGTCTACCACGTCGATCTCTACCGCCTGGAGGGAGCCGACGATTTCCATTCCATCGGTCTCGAGGAGATCCTGGACCGGGAAGCGGTCGTCATCATCGAATGGGGCGAAAAGCTCGATTTGCCGGTAAACGACCCCGTCCGCGTCCGAATCCTGGTGGACCCGGTGAGCGACGAGCGCCTGCTGGAGATCGACTTCGGTCAGGAAAGAGGGTGAGAGAGGCCACTGAAACCGGATTCACATTTTTCTGACTGGCGGCGTTTGAGGGGAGTGTGACAACAACACAGGAAACGAGGTGAGTCCATCGCCGCCCCCTCGAAACGTTTGCCCGTAGTTCCACTTCTCCCGCCTCCGAAGCAAAGCCCAGGAGCTCCGCCCGGGAAGGGGCGTGTCCGAACCGGATCCCCGGCGCCTGGGAACGCTCACGGCTACCAGTTGCTGGAAGTCACGCTGACCTGCCTGCTCATCGGCTTCCTGGCCTCGTTGGCATGGCCGGCCTACCAGCAGGTGCGGGATCACTGGAGGCTCTCGCAGGGTTCCCAGTTGTTTCTCTCACTTCTGGAGCAAGGGCGAACCGCGGCCGTCGGCCGGAATCTGACCGTGCAGATCCGAATCTCAGACGACGGGGGACGGACCACGATGGCGCCGGAGGGGGAAGAAGCCGGACATTGGCTGAACCTTCCCAGGGGGGTCCTGGCCGTCCGGAGGCCGAACCGCGAAGTATCCTTCTTTTCCCGCGGGACCGCCGCTCCGGGCGGGACGTTCGTCCTGGGCAACGCTGCCGGGAAGGTCCGCATCGTGGTTTCGCCGGCCGGAAGGATTCGATGGGAAAGAGAATAGCCGGAGACGGCGCCCAGGAGGGGTTCGCCCTCCTGGAATACCTGATGGCCACAATGATATTGACCGTCGCCCTGCTTTCCCTGATCCAGACCCTGGCTCTGACCCTGGGCAACTACGCCATCATGGAAAAGCGGCGCCAGGAGGTTCTCGAACGGTGGAACCGGAGCGAAGAGGCCCGCTCCCGGGAGCCGGAGGGGGAAAGGTTCGTCCTGGCGCCGGACGGACCCGCCTTGTGGCGCCTCGACGTCTCGGGCTCCGAGGAGGAGAACGCTGCGAGTTGGGAGGTGCTCCGATCACACCCCTGAACGATGGCTTCCGGATGAGCCCGATTGAATTGCCTGCGGGACCCCGCGCGACCGGGGAGGTCGAGGGGGAGCGGGGATTCAGCCTCATCGAGTCGCTTTTGGCCACCGCCGCCTCCGTGCTTCTTTTCTCTCTGTTTCTGGGGGTGTTGGACCAAGCTCAGACCACCGTCACCAACCTCACGCGTTTGATGGAACGGGACCGGAACCTGATCCTGGCCCCGGTCCTTCTGGGTGGATGGATCCTGGGAGCGGGCAACCGGGAATGGAATCGAACCGGAGACGGAATCCTGATCCAATCCGGAGTCCTCCGGATCGAGTCCGACCTGGACGGAGAAGACGGGTTTCCCGACGGCCGGGTCGACGGCAACTTCGAGAGCCTGTCACTCCGCTGCCGGACGGACCACTTGCAGCTCAAGAGCGGTGGCGGAAACTTTCAATCTGTCCTGAGACAGGTCCGGCGGTGGGAAGTGCAAATGGACGGACGTTCGCTGAACCTTCGCGTCACCGGCGCCGTCAGCCCGAATCTACTGCACTGGAGATCGGACGGAGAAACCACCGAAACGATCCGTTACACGCTTCGGAACTACCGGCCCAACCTCTTCCCTCCCCGGAATGGATGAATTTCGGACATCCGAATCGGAGGCGGGACTCGCCCTGTTGGCCGCCCTGCTCACGACGGCTCTGGTCGCGACCCTGGTCTGGGTCCTGAGCATGCAGAACCTGATCCAGTGGAGGCTGCTGCAAGGGGTCGAGGCGCGACTCTACAGCATGGTCCTGGCCCAGAACGGAATCGAGTTCGCCCGCGGCCTTCTTCCCCTGGTCGATCTGGACCAACTCCTTCCCGGTCCCGACGGCTCCTTCTCCGGAACCGACCTCGCTGAATGGAGAAATCCTCTCCCCTTCGCGGAGGCTCGCCGCATGGACCCCGAGAGTTGGACACCCGGCCGCGACGACGGACTACCGTTTCGTGGCGGCGCCCTGCTGCTGCCGAACGGCTACCCGGATCCTGGAGGAGGCCGTTTCTACCTGAGGTTTTCCAACAATCCCGAGGAGCCGGCCCACCAGGACCGGGACGGCGTGGTCCTGGTCCGGAGCATGGGAGTGGCTCCCCTCAAACTGCAGGACCCCTTCCTGGCTTCGACTCGAAACAGCGTGACCCTGATCGAATCACGGCTCCTGCAGGAGACTGCATTCCGGCTGCGCAGCGCACTCACTCTGGCGGGAGACGACGGAAACTTCCATTGGTCGGGAAACCGGTTCCTCCTGGACGGGGGCCCTCGGGAACCGGCCGTCCGCCTCCTCTCCCTGGGAAGCGGCGGACTTGGCGCCGACTTCCGGAAGAACCTCAGTCCGCCCCAAGCCGGCCGGATCCGCGGCACCGGACCGGAACCTTCTCTCCGGGACTCGACTGCGGCCTACCGGGAGGACCCTCGGCACCGTTCCCTCTTCCAGGCCGGCTTCTGGAGGCATTTCGAGACTCACCTTCCCGACATGTCGCCGGCCGCCGGGATTGTCCACTTGCCTGAGGGAGGAACCCTGTCAGGGGAGATGTCGGGTGTCGTCGTCGCCCGGGGGAACCTGATCCTGCAGGGAGACGTCCAATTCCGCGGAATCCTGCTACATCTGGGCGGGGGCGGCGTCGTTTTGCGAGATCGCGCCCGCATCGTTGGAGGACTCTGGCTCTCCAATCTGAGTGTGGACGGAGATACGATCCGAGGCGGTCCCCTGGTCCTTCATATTTCGGACCGGGCCAGTATTCGATACGACGCGGATTCCATCCGCTCGGGACTGCGCAGCTTTCCGCCGACCCAACTGGGGTGGCGGTTGCTCTTTCCGGAGATGGCACCGTAACCGCCTGGGCTGTGACAGCCCGTGGCAAGAGTCATTACGGACAGTTACCGGAACCCACCCGAGGCCGGTTTTCGTCCCAGGTGAAGACACGCGATCCCTGCAGACAGGGTTCGGTGGCGGATCTGATGGAACCCCGCCCTCCCGAGCAACCGGTCCAGATCCTCGGGTGCGAGGAACTGCCGCACCGACCGGGAGAGATATTCGTAGGCCTGACCGTGTCCCGAGATCCAACCTCCCAGCCTGGGCAGGATCCGAACGAAATAGAACAAATAGAGCGACCTGAACAGCGGCAAATTGGGAAGTGTGAACTCCAGGATGGCCAACACGCCTCGGGGACGGAGAACCCGGTGCATTTCGGCCAGACCCTGGCGATAGCTCTCCAGATTCCTCAATCCAAAGGCAATGCTGACGGCGTCGAAGGTTCGGTCCGGGAACGGGAGTCTCAGCGCGTCCCCTTCGGTGAATGAGATTCGGCGGCCGGCTGCGGAACGGGATGCCTTCTTCATACCCAAAATCAGCATGGGATGAGAGAAATCGCAGGCCACCACCGAACCCAGGCTGGAGAGCTCCAGGGCCAGATCGCCGGTCCCGGTGCAAAGGTCCAGGATCCGCGGGTCCGGCGGCAGGCGGCCTTCCAGTTCGCGCCTCGTCAGCCGTCTCCAATGCCGGTCGACGGACAGCGAGAGCAGACGGTTGGCCCGGTCGTATCGGGGGGCGATGGCGCCGAACATTCGGCGGATCCGCCCCGATTCCTTGTCTTGCATCTGACTCCCGGGAATCCGCGGCGGCCCCCAAAGGCCCCTAATTCAGTTGCTTCACCTGGTCCCAGGCCCGCGCCAGGTCCCGGTCCGGGATGTCGTCCCGAATTTCCGTGATCCCGATCGCCGCCAGCAACACCACGACCGTGCGTTGATTCCGGCGTTTCTTGTCCCGCTTCATGGCCTCCACGACGCGGCTCGTGGGGACGGTATCGATGTTTGGCAGAGGCCCGATCTCCCGGATCGACTGCACCGCCCGGTCCCGTGACTCCCGGGACAGCCCGGTGCGCCAATGCGAGAGATGAGCGGCAGCCATCATTCCGTAGGCGATCGCTTCCCCGTGGGTCACCCCCCGGAATCGGACGGCGGATTCCAGTCCGTGACCGAAAGTGTGTCCCAGGTTCAGTATTCGCCGCAGATCCGATTCGCGTTCGTCCCGGGCCGTGACCTCGGCCTTGATCTGGCAGCAGCGCCGGATCAACTGCTGCATCACCAGGGATTTCCGGGCCTGGATCTCTTCCAGCGACGCGTTCAGCCAGTCGAGGAATTCGGCGTCACGGATGAGGCCGTACTTGAAGACCTCGTAGAGTCCGGACTGATACTCTCGCTGAGGCAGGGAGTGGAGAGTCTCGGGATCGATGCAGACCAGGCTCGGCTGCCAGAAGGAACCGACCATATTCTTGGCCAAGCCGTAGTTGACTCCGGTCTTGCCTCCGACTGAACTGTCCACCTGAGCCACCACCGAAGTCGGGATCTGGATGTACGGAATGCCCCGCATGAAGGTGGCGGCGGCAAATCCCGCGATGTCCCCGGTCACGCCGCCCCCCAGGGCCACCAGGGCCGACGAGCGATCCGCGCCCCCGCTCACGAGCTTCCCGTAGATCCGCTCGACGGCTTGAAGCGACTTGTGGGTTTCTCCGTCCGGGATCAGGATCTCCGACACCCGGAACCCCGACTCCGCCAGACCCTTCATCAACGTCTCGCCATAGAGTTCGTGGACCACCGGATTGGAGACCAGGAACAGCCTCCGGGCCGTCCCCCGGTCCCTCAGCAGCCTCGGAACCTGGGCCAGGAGACCGGGACCGATCAGGATGTCATAGCTGCGGCCGGGAAGGCTGACCTGAACCGTCTTCACCGGGTTCCTTTCCTGCCTTGCACGGGTTTGGGAATAAGCGGAGGCATCACTGCGGCCGGCGTGGCCTGTGGGAATGGCGGTCCCGGGCCAATCCTAGCTCAGCACGCCTTCCAGGGGACTGCTGGCCGTAGCGTAGAGCTTGCGGGGAATTCGGCCCGCCTTGTAGGCCAGGCGACCCGACTCCACGGCCAGCTTCATGCTCCTGGCCATGGATACGGGGTCCCCGGCCCCGGCAATCCCGGTGTTCATGAGGACTCCGTCCACACCCAGCTCCATGGCCAGTGTGGCGTCGGAAGCGGTCCCGACGCCGGCGTCGACGATGACGGGGACCGAGGCGAACTCCAGGATGATGCGGATGTTGTTGGGATTCTGAATGCCGAGGCCCGAACCGATGGGGGCGCCGAGCGGCATCACAGCCGCCGCACCGGCATCCTCCAGCCGCTTGCAGACGATGGGGTCGTCATTGGTGTAGGGAAGCACTACGAATCCTTCCTTGACCAGGACGCGCGTGGCTTCCAGCAAGGCCTCATTGTCGGGAAAAAGCGTGCGTTCGTCTCCGATCACCTCCAGCTTGACCAGATTCGACAGGCCGGCCTCCCGGCCCAGCCGGGCGTACCGGATCGCCTCGGCCGCCGTGTAGCAGCCGGCCGTGTTGGGGAGTAGCTGGTACCGGTCGGGATCGATGTAGTCCAGGAGGGATTCCCGGCTTCGATCGGATATATTGACGCGCCGCACGGCTACCGTCACCAGCTCGGATCCGCTGGCCTCCAGGGCCTGCTCCATCTGGCTGAATGTCGCGTACTTTCCCGTTCCCACCAGCAAACGGGAGCGATACTCACGTCCGGCTATGGTCAACGTATCTTCCACGGCCCCTCCTCCCACGAAATGGACGATTTCGATCCGATCGCCGCTTTGGATCTCCTGCCCGGCCCACCGGTTGCGGCGGACGATCTGCTCATTGATCTCCACCGCGACCCGACCCCCGTCAAGCCCCAGATCCTGGACCAGATCCGCCACGCTACCGCCGCGTTCGGCCTGGTGCCGCAGGCCATTCAAAAGGACTTGGATCTTGCTCATGGGTCCATCGTTTTCGGGCCCAGTCTACTACGACGCCGCGCCCGTCTGCCAGCCGAACGGAGCCTCGGTCGGAATGTGATCAATAGCTGCCAGACGCACCGTTCGGCTCCGGCGGACCCGCTGTGGATGCCGCTTATGTGCCGGTCGAAAGCTGTAGCCGGAATCACGCAGAGCTTCGTAACGTGTGAAATGGAGGTGGGTCAGAAACCAGTATCCGCCAAGAGTTGAGCCGAGAAAAAGACCAAGACCCAAGGGATACGGTTCCTCACTGAAGAACCCGCCGATTCTTACTGGCGTTTTTTCGGAGATGCACCATACCGCGAGGCTTCGAAGTCGAGTTCCGCCACTTGGTCGATGACGGCGCGCGCCCTTTTGCTACGGAGTAACTCGCCCGCTTTGACGTAGCGGGCACCCCTTGACGTTACGTACACGGGCGGACGTTCATGATCAGTTGACGGGCGTGTTTTCGGTGACGTTTTCGCCATGGCGTCTCCTCCATGTTATTGGGGATCTCACGGCCTCAAGAAACATAACAGCCCGCAGCAGATCTCGGCGCGAATCTCGATCAGCGCCAGATTCCATACGAAACGAGAGGAGCAACCGGCAACCGAAGGGTATCGCGCCAGCATCATTTGTCGAAGGGAATTCGTCCTCAGATCCGATGGGATACGGGACTATTTCCCCGAACCGTCAGCGCAACAGATAGGCCGAGGCCAAGCCGATATAGGCCGTCAGCGTCAGGAGATACATCTGCCGCCAACTGGGATGGTTCTCCCATTCCAGATTCCCCTCCCATTCCTGGGAAGACCTCACGAGCAGCAGGATGATCCAACCGCCCCAACCGGCGAGCAGCAGTCCCAGGCCCGCCAGCAGCGACGGCCGTCCGGACAGGAGCCCGTAGACCGCGCCGGGGACGAGGGCCAGAAACGGCAGGACGAAGAAAGGAGCGATGATCCGGATCGACCGTTGCACGCCATAGATGACGGGAAGCGTCCGGCAGCCGCCCCGGCGGTCCCCCTCCACGTCGGAGAAGTCCTTGGTCGTGACCGCCCCCAAAAAATAGGCTCCCAGGATCGCGCCGAGAATCCAGGTCTCGGGCTGCAACACATGCTTCACGGTGGACCAACCGGCCACCGGCAACAGCGTTCCCCGGACCAGGGCGATGGTCAGGTTGGCCCAGATGCCTCGGGACTTGGTCCGAATCGGGGGCACCGAGTAGAGAACGGTTCCCAGGGCGCCTGCAAGAACGACGAAGAAACACTGGAGATTGATCCAGGCGGCCAGCAACAGGGCGATGACCAGGAAAGCCAGACTGAGGCACCACGCTTCCGGTCCGGAGATGCGGCCCGAGGGCAACAGGCGGTGAGGCTTGTTGATCCGGTCGATCTCCTGGTCGAAGATCTGGTTGAGCCCGTTGGAAAAGGCGTTCAACGCGGCTGCCAGAACGGCCCCGGCGACGATCCGCAGAACGATAGTCTCGGCCCCCGGGCTCCAATCGGAGACTCCCTTCGGATCCGCCGAAAGTCCCATGAGGGCGCCGCAGACCATCCCCAACGCCGGCACCAGCAGGGTGAAGGGGCGAATGAACCGGAAGTAACGGACGATTGATTCAGGCATGACACGGCGGGTGCTTTAAGCCTGCCAGGCGTGGACCATCGGCAGCGATTCCGCAGGTTCGTGAATCCTTCGGGGGCGTTCCATTCTTCAAGGGGTTGCAGGGGAACTCAACACGATCCAGATTCCGCCGCTGGCGCAGGCTCCCGCCAGCGTATTGTACAAGTTGAGCACCTGGTGCCGGCCCGGGGCGTCCCTCCCGGCGCCGGCCAGCCAGGACTCGACTCCATTCCCCGCAATGGCCCCGGCCCCCAACGCCGGCAGCGCCGACGCAGGGATCCAGTTCCATACGGCCGGCACCGACGAGACCGCCAGGGCCGCAACCAGCCCGGCCAGCGTGCCCGCGAGTGAAACGGCGCCGGGAGTCCCCACGGCAACCGGTTTGAAGGACCGCAGATCCCGGGGAGCCCGTCCCAACCACTGTCCGATCTCGGTAGCGACCGTGTCCATGGCGGCGGCGGCCAGGGCGCCGGTGTAGGCCACCCGCGCCACGGTGCTGTCGGTCCAGAAAAACAAAAGCGCCAGGATGCCGGCCACCAGACCCTTGGACAAGACGTTGGCGACGCCTCTCCGCCCCAGATTCTCTTCGGCCACCCCCAGGGCCTCCTTGCGTCCCGTCCCCAACCATGTGCTGAACCCGCCCAGGAAGAAAAAGAGGCAGAGGACGACGTAGCCTGCGGGACCCGCCGAGAGATAGACGCCGATCCCCAGGACCACGCCGGCGGCGGCGCCGCGCCACGAGATCCAACCCACCATCACGGCGAGGCCGGCCAGGAGGAAGTTGATTCCGACCGCGTGGGACCAGGGCGCGGACAACTCGGGAATCAGGCCGGGGACGTCCAGGAGCAAGGGGAAGATCCCGGCGCCGACCACCACGATGACCAGATTGTCGTCCACCAGATTCGGCAACGACTCGGCCAAAGCGCAGACCAGCGATCCGAAAATGCAACAGGCGGCCAGCTTGAGATTGGAACTGCCATCTGCTTGCGGCAGGTTCCAGACCAGGAGGACCCAGGATGCCACCGCCGCCGCCAGAAAGAAGCCGATGGAACCGCCCAGGCTCTTCTCCCGATTGTAGGGGAGTCGGACCCAGGGCCACCGCCGCCCCGCCAGGTTGGAAACGGCGTCTCCCACCGCCAGAACCGCCCAGACCGCCGCAGCGACATGAAGGCGCTCGCGAAACAGGATGAGCAGCATCATGATCCCGAAGGCGTAGTAGAGCTTGCCGGGGGAAAATCCCGCCTCCCCTTCCGAATCGCGGGTCGTCACCCGGATCCAACGGGGAGATATGAACGCGGCATAGAAGAACGAAAGGAGGCTCAGGCAGAGGATCAGCCTGTAGTCCACGTAGGGAAGGAGAAAGGCGAAAGCCAGGGGCAGTACATGTTCCAGTTGCCTCAGGTCCTCGCCTCTGCTCCTCACGAAGCCATCCACCGGTTGGTGCTGATCAAGCCCTCCTCCAGGGAGCGGGGCGAGTAGCCCAATTGGGCGCCGGCCTTGCCCGAGGAAAATCGCCAGTTCCGGAGAAAGAACTCGGCCGTCGACGGGACCAGCAACGGCGAGGCGCCCCGCAGCCGAGCGCTCCAGTCCTCCAAACGGGCGCCCGCGCGAAACAGCCGATCCGGGAGGCCCAAGGGAACCATCGGCACGTCCGCGACCTTCCGAAAGGTCCCGAACAGATCCTGGAGCGTCCGGTTTTCGCCTCCCAGGATGAAGTCCTCCCCGGCATCGGCATCCAGGCATCGAATCAGGGCGTCGGCGACGTCGTCCACATAGACGAAGTTCCAACAAGGAGCCCCGCGGCCCGGCAATGCCGCCATTCGAAGCTTCTTCCAGCGCCGGAGCAGCCGCACCAGCAGGTTTCCCTCCGTCATCGGCCCGGGGCCGTAGACGACGGTGGGAAAGACCGTGTTCATGGAGAGCCGGTCCTTCCACTGGCCGGCCATTCGAAAGGCCTCGTACTTGCTCTGGTCGTACCCGTGGAAGAACCGGTTGCGGTCCGGCATGCGTTCCTCGGTATGGACCCCGTCGCCGCTGGGGCCGAAGACGGTGAAGGAGGAGACGTGGACCAGCCGGGCAACCCCATGGCGCCGGGCCAGTTCCAGGACGTTTCTCAACCCGTCGACGTTGACGCGAAGGAATGGGCCGGGCCGGGACTGCACCAGGGCAGCCAGGTGAAACACCGCCTGGATCTCCCGGAAGCACGGCTCCAGGGTGGAAACACGGGTCACGTCCTGGCCCCGGGACCGTGAAGCGACGGTCACCTGGTGCCCCAGCTCCCGGAGCCTGCGCACCAGAACGCTCCCCAGGAAGCCTGTCCCGCCCGTAACCAGGCACCTCATGGCGATTCGAACGCCCAGGCCCGGCCGTCCAGGGGTCCGGGATCCTCGACCTGAAACAACCGGTACAGCGTCGGCGCCACGTCCATGATGTGCAGATTCTCCGAAAGTATCTTGCGATTGGAGACGGCGAAGCCCTCGGTGTCCGAAAAATCGGAGGCGCAGTGGTCACCGCTCCATTTCCTGAGGTTGGCGACGAGGACGTGCTCCGGCACGGCGCCCAGGGCCGTCTGCCACGAAGTCCGGTAACCGGATCGGAAGCTGAGTTGGATATCCCCGGCATGCTCGATTTCATCGCCGGAGTAGATGTCTTCCCTGAAATATGCGTTCTGCACCACCGCTTCTCCGGTTTCCGGGTCTCGATACTCGAGAATTTCCCGAGAAATGTCCCGGACCAGATCCATGTAGTCGCGGCCGGGATCGACGATGCCCTGACCCTCCCGCCCCTTCAGGTTCACGTAGATATGGCCCAGGCCCAGGGCATACGCTTGGGTCCTGCTCCAGTCGACGTTGGGGAAGAAGCTCCCGCCGCGATAGACCTGCTCCAGCCGCTTCAGATCGGTGTCGGCCCGGACGCCTTTGAGAACCAGGAACCCATTCTCCAAAAGCCAGGTGTTGGTGTTGAATTCCTTGCGCCAGGAATGAAACCCATGATCGGAAACCACCAGCAGCAGATCCTGGGGGTCCAGGCGCTCCACGACCTGGGAGACGATAGAGTCCATCTTCCGGTAGACGTTCAACACGGCTCTGCCGTAGGCCTGAGCTCCCTTCGCGTCGTAACGGGGATGTTGGGGATCGATGAAGCGGTAGAACATGTGTGCGGCGCTGTCGGTGGCCGTGAAGACGGCCGTGTACAGGGAGGCTTCACCCCGGTCCAGCTCGTGCATCAGGAGCCGCTCCAGATGGTTCATGTTGCGGAAGAGGTCCTCAAGAAAGACCTGCTCGTCGATCTGCTCTTCGTTGAGGCCCCAGGTCTCATGGATCCAACCCAGGGTCTTGAACGGGGCGAGCCAGGAGGCGAGGTCACCCGAGTAACCGGCCGGAGTCGAGAGGGGCAGAACGGGACCGGCCGGATCGAGACTGATGGGCATCAGGTAGAGCCTCACTTCGGGGAACGTCTCCAGGACATAGAAACGGCTGATGCCCCGGATCTTGACCAGAGGTCCCGCAGAAAAGACGAAACGGAACCAGTCGCTCCACTGCCCCTCGTCGACCTCCTCTTCCTGATCCTGGAGCCTGATCGTCAGGGCAGTCGACTGCGGGTCCAACTCCACCGACAGCGGAATCGTCAGCCGGACCAGTTCCTCCTCTCTGGGGTCGGCGGGTCCGTCGATCAGCGCCTGAAAACGTCCGTCCTCTCCCTCCAGCCGAATCACCCGGCCGCCGAACTCGGTATCCTGCAGATCCCAGCGGCTCACGTCGGTGGAGAGGTAGAAGTAGGTCCCCCACGTCCCCCGGACATCGGGCACGCCGAGCCCCGACAGAGTGGTCCCGTGGTCGAGGGACCGGGGCGGAAACTCCAGGGGAAGCCGCAGATTGGCGGTGACGATGCCGCCCCGGTCCAATTGCTCCCAGTAGGGAACGCCCTTGCGGTTGTTGGTCACCCGCGCTCCCCGGATGGGGATGGTCTTGAACAGAAAGCGGGGCTTTTCCACCTTCACGAGGCCGATGTCGGGCATGTAGGTGGCGGGGTCCCGGCGGAGGAAGTCGAAGATTCCGTGCCGGCCCGGATTGAGTCCGGTGGCGAAGCTGGCCCAAGCCACGGGGGACTCGGGAGGGTTGGTGGTGCCCAGGGTCGACAGGGTCCCCTGCTCCCCCAGGCGGCGGATGGTGGGAAGCTCTTCGATCCATTGATCCACCAGATCGGGGTCCACGCCGTCGAAGCCCAGGACCACGACCTTGAAGCCGGGTTGCCTGGGGGCGGGTGTACAGAATGCGCCCAGAAGGACCATCAGAACGAGTCCCACCCGATTCCAGGTCATGGCGCCTGCCGCGTATCGGTTGTGCGGACAGCGTTGCCGGCTCGCATATTGCCGTTCAGTCTACTACGACCCCGCGATACTCAGACACAGGGAGCGAAATGCCGCCCCAGGCAACACGGGAGAACACTGATCTGGCCCGTCCTCCCTACGGGGGATCACCAACCAGGTATGCCTTGGGCCCGGAGTTGAGGGCCGGATGCCAATACTGGCGATGGCCCCGGGATCGGGTCCGTTCGTTGACACCATCCGGGCCCTTCACTAAGATTCATTTTCCGCAAGCGGGGGAGCCAAGTGTGGAGCAGATCGTCTTTTACGTCTTCGCAGCCGTAGCCGTCGGCTCGGCCCTTCTCGTCGTGCTCCAGCAGCGCGCCGTCTACAGCGCCTTCTCCCTGATCGTCTGCTTCGGCGCTCTGGCCGTTCTCTATTTTCAGTTGGGAGCCGCCCTCGTCGCCGCGCTGCAGGTCATCGTTTACGCCGGGGCCATCATGGTCCTGTTCCTGTTCGTGATCATGCTGCTGGATCCGCAGTCCGAGAGGTTCGGGCCCGACCGGTTCAAGAAAACGGCCTTGGCCGCGTTGCCTGCGGCCGCCTTTCTGGGGTTTGTCCTGCTGCGCGTCTTCCCGGCGTGGAGCCCCCGGGGATCAGGCGACCCGCTCGGCTCGGGCGAAGGTCCGAAACGAATCGCCCATATTCTCTTCCAGGACTACCTGCTCCCCTTCGAGGTCACCTCCATCCTGATCCTGGTGGCCATTCTGGGCGCCGTCGTCCTGGTCAAGCATCGTCCCGATTGATGGGTATGGTCCCTGCCTCTCACTACCTGGCGCTGGGCGCGGTTCTCTTCGTCATCGGCGTCGCCGGCTTCGTTGTCAGACGCAACGTCATCACCATGTTCATGTCGGTGGAACTGATGCTCAATGCCGTCAACCTGACGTTTCTGGCCTACGCGCGGACGTTGAACCAGGTGGACGCCCACATCTTCGTCTTCTTCGTCATGACCGTAGCCGCGGCGGAGGCGGCGGTGGGTCTGGCGCTGATCCTGGGTCTCGACCGGCATTCCCAGACCCTTGACATCGACTCCGTCAACAAGCTGCAGGGCTGACCATGATCGAGTATTTCTGGCTGGCCCTGGTCCCTCCCCTCGCCGGTTTCCTGTTCAACGGCCTGGCGGGGAAACGGCTGCCGGATCGCATCGTCTCCGGCGCCGGCTGCGCGGCCACCGGAGCCAGCTTTCTGTTTCTGCTGGCCGTCTTCGCCGAGTTCATCCGGCTGCCGGCCGAGGAGCAGCAGATCGTCCACCGCCTCTTCACCTGGATTCAGGCGGGGACCTTCACCGCCGAGTGCAGCTTCCTGCTGGACCCTCTCTCCATGGTCATGCTCCTGGTCATCACGGGGGTCGGATTCCTGATTCACGTCTACTCCACCGCCTACATGGAGGGCGAGACGGGTCTGTACCGCTATTTCTCCTATCTGAACCTCTTCGTCTTCATGATGTCCCTGCTGGTGATGGCGGGAAACTACCTGCTGCTGTTCGTGGGATGGGAAGGGGTGGGCCTCTGCTCCTATCTCCTGATCGGCTACTACATCGAGCGGAAGAGCGCCGGCGATGCGGCCAAGAAGGCCTTCGTGGTGAATCGGGTGGGAGACGCCTGTTTTCTCCTGGGCGTCTTTCTCATCTTCAAGACCTTCGGGACCCTGGAGTTCGGCTCCCTCTTCGAAACCGTGAGCCGGACCCATCCCCAGCCCGAGAGCGGCTTCACCGTCCTGGCGGCAATCACTCTGCTTCTGTTCCTGGGGGCGACGGGCAAGAGCGCCCAGATCCCGCTTCAGGTCTGGCTGCCAGACGCCATGGAGGGACCCACTCCGGTGAGCGCCCTGATCCACGCCGCCACCATGGTGACCGCGGGCGTCTACCTGGTGGTGCGGTCGGCCGCACTCTACAGCCGGGCCCCCGACGTGCTCCTGCTGGTAGCCGTCGTCGGAGTCTTGACGGCCCTCCTGGCGGCCCTCACGGCGCTGGTCCAACGGGACATCAAGAAGGTCCTGGCCTACTCCACCATCAGCCAGCTGGGCTACATGTTCATGGCGCTGGGAGTGGGCGCTTTCAGCACCGGGATTTTCCACCTGTTCACCCACGCCTTCTTCAAAGCCCTGCTCTTCCTGGGGGCGGGGAGCGTCCTGCTGAGGCTTCACCACGAACTGGACCTGTTCCGCATGGGGGGTCTGAAGAACTCCCTGAGAGTGACCTGTTGGACCATGTGGGTGGGGACCGCGGCCCTGGCCGGAATTTTCCCCCTGTCCGGGTTCTTCTCCAAGGACGAGATCCTGTGGAGAGCCCTCGACAGTCCCCTGGGGCATCCGGTCTTCTGGGTGGCGGGCCTGGTGGTGGCCGGCCTCACCGCCTTCTACATGTGCCGGCTCATGTTCCTGGCCTTCTACGGATCGCCCGCGCACGGCCACGAGGAATCCGGCGCGGAAGCGGGAACCGCCGTCACCACGCCCCTGACCATACTGGCCGGGGCGGCGGCGGTCGCCGGATTCGCCGGTCTGCCGGCTTACCTGGGCGACCACCGGTTGGATCAGTTCCTGGCGCCCGTGTTCCGGCACTCCTACGACCACGGCGTCTCCGGGAGCCACGCCTCCCACAGCATGGAGTTGTTGGCGGGTGGCGCGGCCCTGGCCATCAGCCTGTTTGGCGCCGGCCTGGCCTACCGGCTCTACGCCCGGGACCGGTCTCTCCCCCGGCGGTTGGCCGACCGGTTTCCGGCGCTCCACGGCACGCTCCTGCGGCAGTTCCGGATCGACGAGGCCTATTCCCTTTTCGTGGTCGGCGGTCTCAAGGCGCTGTCCCGCCGGGTGCTGTGGAGAATCGTCGACGTGGGCGTCGTGGACGGGGCGGTCAACGGCACCGCCTCCCTGTTTCGGCGATGGAGCGGCGTTGCGACGCGGATGCAGAGTGGGAACACCCGCACCTACGCGGCGTGGATCGTGACCGGGGCCGCATTGGTCTTCCTGTATCTCTTTAGCGTGATCGGCTGATGCCCATGGCTGCGTATCATCTGAGCCTGTTGCTGCTGATTCCGGCTATCGGAGCCGTCGTGGTCTGCCTGCTCCCGTCCGAACGGGACCGGCTCCTGAAATGGACGGCTTTCATCGCTTCCCTGGCGACGTTTCTCTGGTCGGCCGTTCTCTTCCGGAACTTCGACAACCAGGCCGGTTCCTTCCAGATGGTGGAGCAGGCCGACTGGTTCCGGGCCGCCGGTTTCCAGGTCCAGTACTTCCTGGGTCTGGACGGCATCAGCCTGCTCCTGGTGCTCCTGACCACGGTCCTGATCCCATTGGCGCTGTTGTCGAGCTGGAACCTCAAGGACAGGCTCAAGCTATACCTGGCCTCCATCCTGCTCCTGGAAGTGGGAATTCTGGGAGTCTTCCTGGCTCTGGACCTGATCCTCTTCTACGTCTTCTGGGAGGTCTCTCTGATTCCCATGTATTTCCTGATCGGAATCTGGGGGTCGCAACGGCGCATCTACGCGGCGGTGAAGTTCTTCATCTACACCATGGCCGGTTCTCTGCTGATGTTGGCGGGGATCGTCATCCTCTATTTCCTGCTGGGAACCGGCAACTTCGATCTGGTGGAAATGATCGGGATCCTGAAGCGGGGCGAGGCGGTTCTCTCCCCGGGAGTCGAGACCCTTCTCTTCGGCCTGTTCTTCGTGGCCTTCGCCGTCAAGGTTCCCGTCTTTCCGTTGCACACCTGGCTGCCGGACGCCCACACCGAGGCGCCGACGGCCGCTTCCGTGATCCTGGCCGGCGTCCTGCTCAAGATGGGGGCCTACGGGCTCCTGCGCTTCTGCCTTCCCCTCTTTCCCTCGGCGTCGGTCCAGTTGGCGCCGACGGTCTGCGTGCTGGCGTTGATCGGAATCATCTACGGCGCCCTGGTGGCCATGGTGCAGCCCGACCTGAAGCGGCTCGTGGCCTATTCGTCCGTCAGCCACCTGGGATTCGTAGTGCTGGGCATCTTCTCCTTCAACTTTCAGTCCATGGAGGGAGCCGCCTACCAGATGCTCAATCATGGAGTCTCCACCGGAGCCCTGTTTCTCCTGGTGGGTATCCTCTACGAGCGCCGTCACACCCGCCGGGTCGATGAGTTCGGGGGGCTGGCCCATTCCATGCCGCGCTATTCGGCCTGCTTTTTCGTCGTGCTGTTGGGAAGCATCGGGCTGCCCGGCCTCGGCGGGTTCGTGGGCGAGTTCCTCATTCTCCAGGGGACTTTTCTCACCAACGTCCCGGCCGCCGCCGTTGCGGTCTGCGGGGTGGTCCTGTCGGCGGCGTACATGCTCTGGATGTACCAGCGGGTCTTTCTGGGACGGGTCGAAAAGGAAGCGAACCGCCGGCTCCCGGACCTGAGCTTCCGGGAGGGGGCGATGTTGATTCCGGCCATCGCGCTTTCGCTCTGGATGGGGATCGGCTCCGGCGCCTTTCTGAGAACCATGGACACCAGCATTCAACAGCTGGTGGACCGGCTAAACCAGGACCAGCACGAACAGGTAGTCCGAAGCGATGCCCCTTAACACTTCCGTCCTGCTTCCGGAGATCCTTCTGGCCGTGGCCGGCATTCTGCTCATGCTGGCCATCCCGGTCCTTCCGTCTCGGCAGCAGGTCCGATTGGGCTACGCCGCCTCGCTGTTCCTCGTTGCGGCGTTGGTCACCGCTCTGCTCCAATGGGGCGACCATGGTCCCGCCTTTTTCGGCATGGTGTCCATGGACGCTCTGGGCGGCGCCGCCAGAATCCTGTTTCTGGTCTCCAGCGCAACCGTTGCCCTGATTTCAGTCTCCTACCTGAAGCGGGAGCGGTTGCGGCACGGCGAATACTTCCCTCTCCTGTTGATGGCCACGGTGGGGATGTCGCTCATGGCCGTGAGCGCCGACCTCATCATGACTTTCCTGGGACTGGAGATCCTTTCCATCTCCAGCTACGTCCTGGCCGGTTACCGGCGGGGAGACCCCAGATCGAACGAGTCGGCCCTCAAGTACTTCCTCCTGGGCGCTTTCTCCACGGCCTTCATGCTCTATGGGATCGCCCTCCTGTACGGCGCGGCGGGTTCGACGAAGTATGCGGCGATCGCCGAGGCGGCGGCCCAGGGACAGGCGGGAACCGCCACCTTCCTGTTGGGCCTTGGACTGCTTCTCGTGGGATTCGGCTTCAAGGCGGCTCTGGCGCCCTTGCACGTCTGGACTCCGGACGTCTACCAGGGAGCCCCGGTTCCCATCACCGCCCACTTGGCGGTGGGTTCCAAGGCCGCCGTCCTGATCACGTTGCTGCGCCTCCTTCACCAAGTGTTCCCTGCCAGCGCCGACCAGTGGCAGGTGCTGCTCTGGATCGCCTGCGCCGCGACCATGATCATCGGCAACGTGGCGGCCCTGATCCAGACCGATGTCAAGCGCCTCCTGGCCTATTCCTCCATCGCCCACGCCGGTTACATCCTGCTCGGCGTCATCGCCAACAGCCCGGGAGGGAGCCAGGGGGTTCTCTTCTATCTGGCGGCCTACTCCCTGATGACGCTGGGAGCCTTCGCCGTGGTGCAGGTCTTTGCGCGCCGGGACGAGCAGTTCACCAAGCTGGAGGACTATCGGGGAATCGGTTACCGCCATCCGCTGCTGAGCGTCTCCCTGACCGTCTTTCTCCTCTCCCTGATCGGCATTCCACCGACGGCGGGATTCTACGGAAAGCTCTTCCTCTTCTCGGCCGCCGTCGAAGCGGACCTGGTCGCCCTGGTGATTCTGGCGGTGCTGGCCTCGGCCGTGGGACTCTACTACTACCTGCAGATCATCGTCCTGATGTTCATGAAGGAGGCGGCCACGCCGCCGGAACCCGTCCCCATACCTCTGGCGGCACGGATCGTGATAATAATTATGGCCGCCGGCACCCTCTATCTGGGGGTCTACCCGGCGCAGGTTCTTTCGATAGCCGGGGAGGCGGCAGGACTGTGAAGCAGGCCAAGGCGAAGCTGGAAAAAGAGATCCGGAAGCTGGAGCGGGAGCTGCGTGAGGAGCTTCCGGCGGCGCTCAAGAAAGCGCTGCAGTTGGGCGACCTAAGAGAGAACGCCGAGTACCAGACCGCCAAGGAGCGGCAGTCCTACGTCCAGGCCCATCTGGCCAACCTGCAGCAGCGGCTGGCCAACCTATCCCTCATCAATCTGAGCAAGATCCCCACCGACCGCATCTCCTACGGCTCCACCGTGGTCCTGTTCGACCTGGACACCGAGAGCGAGGTGACCTACCGGCTGGTCACCAGCGAGGAGTCGGACGTCAAGGCCGGCCTGATCTCCACCACCTCTCCCATCGGCCGCAGCCTGATGAACCGGGAAGAGGGGGACGAAGTTCAGATCCGGACCCCCGGCGGGACCAAGCACTACGAGATTGTCGAACTGACCACCATCCACGACGAGTAGTGCCGGGAAAGCGGCACGCGCAGTGATTGCGCCGTACCGGTCTGCGTGCGCCTATCCACCCATCCTGACCCGTTCGTCGATGGCGGCCACGGCGGCCTGGGCGGCCAGGGCGGCCCCTTCCTGCCAACCGGGCAGGGCGCTCAATTGGTCGCCGGCAAAATAGATCCTGCCATCGGGCCTTGTGAGCCGCTGCGGCGGCCTGTAGCTCTCCGGCCAGCCTCCCCGCTGGAACGGGACCTTGGACCAGGCGCGGCTCACGCCGGACGCCATCTCGTCGCCATAACCGGGGTGGATGAGCTCGCCCTCGGCGATGGCGGCCTGCAAGCGGTCGGACGGCGTCATTTCCGAGTAACGCAGACCGGGCTCGGGATCCCAGATATAGGCCCCGAGGACGATCCCCTTTTCACGATGATAGCCGTAGGCCGGATACCAGATCTGCGTGATGTCCTGGTCGGTCCAGGAAATGCCGCCGTAGATGGCGTGGTCCTCCTCCCAGAAACGCCGCTGGGCCTGGAATCCGATCTTGACCGCGTTGGTGAACTCGATCGACGCGATCGCCGATTGCGTCGCAGGCGAGAAATCGTTGGGGATGTCCCTCAGGACCGGAGCAGGTATGGTGCAGATCGCGTAGTCCGCCTCCAAGGATTGTATGATGCCCCTGTAACTCCCGTACACGACAGCAACCGCGCCAGCCGTAGTCGGACTGTCGTGCGGCGTCCGGAACACGATACGAACGCCGTCAGTCGTTTTCCGAATCTCCTCGACGACGCTCCCATACACGACGAGAGGCTCCACCCGCTCTTTGAAGGCAGCCACAATGGCGTCCATTCCCCCGACAGGCTGCAACAGGGTCGGGTTCTGATCGAGGAATTGGCTGAAATGGAGCTTGTACTGCCAGAAGTCCGATCTGAGCAGTTGACTCAGATCGAGGGGGTCGTTCACGTCTCCCGGCGCCAGACCGGCATGGACGTGAGGCCCCAGATGGCCGCCGCGGCTCGAGCCCACGTAGAGATCATCCGGGTCCAGATCGCCGTAGCTGCGGAGCAGGCCGAGGATCAGTTCCTTGTCCTCGCCGGTCAACTCACTGTCCAGGGCGTTGCGGTTCACCGCCTTGGCCAGAAGTTCGGCAATATATCCGCGGGTATCCGTCACAACCTGCCGGGCCGCGACCGGCCCGTCGAATCGATCCTGGTTGTGGAAGAAAGCGGCCCGGTTGTCGTTGGTGAAAACCTCCAGGTCGACCCCGAATTCCCGGCAGTACCCGAGAATGGTGGTGTGATGGTAGGGCAGGCGGGCGGGACCGAGGTTCACGTAGAGATGGTCTTCGGCATCGAAGTCCACCCATTGCCGGCTGTCCTCCTCCTCGATCACGTCTCCGCTCCGAACCGTGAGGTTGCGCCCGCCCGCGCGGTCGGTGGCCTCCAGCACAACGCAGTCGTAACCCGCCTTCGACAATTCGTAGGCGGCGACGAGGCCGGAGACGCTGGCCCCCAGGATGGCGACTCTCGTCCCGATTCCCGACCCCGGCGTCAACTGGAATCGGGTGGTACCGGCCGTAGCGGGGCTCGCCATGCCCAGCGCGTTCATGCTCCGATACATGGCGGCAACCCCGGAGACGGCGCCGATGGATTGCAGGAATTGGCGTTTGGTCATTTTCGGTTGCACGGTTTCACCTCCGTCCACTCTTTTAAAAACGAGGGTGCACCCACCTCCGTACGGAGCCGGAGGAAAGTCGATAGGAGCACGTAATTGTAACCAAATATTAACGAAAAATAACCAAGCAATTTTTTTTCGCCATACGTTCGCCGACGCGCGCCTGCCGCCAATCTGGAACCTTGCACTAGGAGCCTGCGCCGTAGACCTCCGCAAGGGCCTTGTTTTCGACCCGGACCCGCGTGCGTAGCGCCAGAAGGTTCAGCACGGATGCGATCAACGCCAGTCCCCACGCGCCGAACATCAGCGGCACCACGGCGATCTCTCCGCAAACGATCAGGTAGTTCGGGTGATTGACGTAGCGGTACGGCCCGCTTCGGATACGCTTGCCGCCGGGGACGACCATGATGCGAGTGGTCCATCGCGAACCCAGGGTCGCGACGACCCACACCCGTCCGCATTCCAGCAGGACAAAAACGGCGAGCAGGGGGATCGACACCGGCGTCTTCGGATCGATGGTGCCAAGCAGCGCCAGCAGCCAGCCGGTGTGCAGGGCCACAAGCGCGGGATAGTGCCGCCGGCCGAACTCAATCGCCCCCTCGGCCGCCAACGCCCGGTGGTTGCGCCGCGCGATGGCCAGTTCCACGAGACGCTGCAGAACAAGAAAGCCGACGATCAGGTACAGCGGGCTCATGGGAAACGAGACAGGCATCACGCCGACTGGAGCAGCAGGAAACCGGCCGAAAATCCCGGGCCCAGGCTGGTCAACAGGTGACGCTTCGCCCTACGGTCCCTGAGGATGCGTTGGAGCACGAACACCACGGTGGCGGCCGACATGTTGCCGTAGTCGCGCAAGACCGACCGGGACTGCTCCAAACCCCCGGCTGGGAGGTCGAACACTGCTTCGAGGGCGTCGAGCACCTTGGCGCCACCGGGGTGGCAGACGAAACTGTCGATATCTCGAAGGCGCAGATCCTGCGAGGAAAGAAACTCCTCCGTTGCCTGCCGCATGTTCGAGCGCACGAGGTCGGGTATGCTGCGGGAGAACACGACTCCGAACCCGTCGTCGGCCACGTCCCACCCCATGACCTCGAGCGAATCGGGCCAGGTGTATTCGCCCCAGGAAGCGATCGCCGGACCCGGCCCGTCATCCGTCAGCAACACCGCGGCGGCGCCGTCACGGAACAGCGCCGTGGCGACGAGGTTGCGCGCGGATCGATCACGGCCACGGAACGTGAGCGTACAGAGTTCCACGACCAGGACCAGAACTCGGCTGCCGGGAGCAGCACGCGCGCACGCGGCCGCACGGGCCAGCCCCAGCACGCCGCCCGCGCATCCCAGACCGAAGATCGGCAGTCTTTGCACGTCGCGGCGAAACGGCAGCTCGGTCATGAGCCTGGCGTCCAGGCTGGGCGTCGCGATACCGGTCGTCGAGACGGTGACGATGAGGTCGATCTCGCGCGGGTCGGTGTCTCCGTCGGCCAGGCACCCCATGGCCGCCTCTTTCAGCAACGCCACCGCGTGTTCGAGGAAGAGCCGGTTCTTCTCCCCGAAGCCGTGCCCGTTTTCCGCGTACCAGCTCTTGGGCAGGCAGCAATACCCTTCTCCGATCGCCGCGTTGTCGTAGACATCCAGCAGGCGATCCAGGGCCGCGACGTCGCCGGCAAAGAACCTGGCGCCGAAATCCCTGACCTCGTCCTGGGTGATCCGGTGGGGCGGAACCGCCGTGGCGATGGACCTGATTCGCGGACCCGAATCCGCTGTCACCGGCAACACTTCTCTCGTCCAGTTCTCATCAGAACAATCCGCTAGTCATTGGAGGACAAGGCATAGCGAGGCGTTTTCCACCACTGTTCCCGCCTTCTGTTTAGGAATCTTTTTCTTGGGCTATCAACCGGACGATGGCGACGATACCAACGCCAGCTTGCACGATCCATCCACCGAAAAGCCAATGAGTAATTCTACTAACGCAATAAGGGCTCACCCCAACCAGACTTTGGTCCAAGATATCGGTGATACTCATATTCACTCCACCTGATCTTGAGCTTTTCGCTGTCCGTCTCTCCCAAGGGTTGGGAGACGGACAGTATGACGTTCACAGTCGTTCGGTTTTCAAATTCTTGAATCGATCGAAATCGCGATCCTCAGTGAGTAGTTGATAGATGCCCCACTCTCGGCAAAGAGCAACGATCTGAGCATCGAATACAAGATTGCCAGTTGCGTTTGACTCGCGTATCGCCTCCATGAGTAGGATGGGATACTCAGGACCGGGGCAAAGCACGACTGCGCTCGGTGAGGCGAGCACCCTTGCCAAGGCTTCACATGCTTCTGCGGACGTGTAGTGTGGATCGAATACTTTGGGGTGAGTGATTATGCGGACGAACTCTCCGATACAGAAAACGGGGATTCCCCATTGGGAAGGAGCCTCCGCAAGCGCAACGACACGGTCGTGAGCAAGACGATGTTTAGGTGAATCCGGCCAGTGCGCGTGGACGAGAACGTTCGTGTCAATCGCGATCAACTCGGTCCATCCATGCGCTCGTAGAGTGAGACTCGATCATCCAGATCGATTCCCGGCATTGTCCGTCCCCGCTTGGTCAAAAGTCGAGCACGGAAGTTACGATTCGGGACAGGTGGGGGTTGCAAGTATTTGCGCAGTGCACACTCGATCAGCCGCGTGAGCGTTAAATCCTCTTCCGTGGCTCGTTGTTTTGCCGCTCGTATCAGACGATCATCGAAGTTGAGGGTCGTTTTCATACAGATATCTGTATCATTGGCGTTAGTTTGCCGTCAATGACGGACTCCTTCCACCGTGATGATTCGACAGGTTGAGACGACCTTAGCGGCTTGGTTGGCATCGCCGCAACGGCAGGACGGCGCGCGAAGTCCCACGTTTTCAACGACTATTGACTGTTGACGACAACTGTAGGCTACTCCGGCGGCGGGCTCCAGATGGTGGCTCCAATGTAGCGTTCGGGGCCGGAGGCCTCGTCGGTGAAGTAGTAGACCGCGACCACCTTGCCGTCCGGTCTCTCGACGGCCCGGACGTAGCCGATGTCGCGGCTGGCGCCGTCGTCCCGGAGCGTGATGTGGTCGCCCCAGGTCCGGCCGCCGTCGCTGCTGAGCACCGCGCGAATGCTGTAGGGCTCGGCCCGGTAGCCGTAGAGCAGGCAGAGGCGTCCGTCCCGCAACCGGATCATGGCCGGCGGATTTCCGATTCCCGCGTCGGGCACTGCGTCATTGAGGTATTCCCACGACGAACCGTTGTCGGTGGACAGGTAGGTGGCGATCCAGCGCCGAGGTCCTTCGTGATCGCGGACCGTCGCCAGGATGTCCGAGTCGCTGAGCCGCACGGAGGCAGGCATGATGGAAAACCCCTCCCCCTGTTCCGGGGCGATCCAGGAGAGGAACTTCCACGTCTTGCCGCCGTCCGTGGTGCGGACGCAGAGGGGGCGGCCCTCCAGTCCGTTCGGCTTCGCCGCCGTGATGAACAGGGTACACGTGTCCTTGTCGTCGACGATGTAGTCGGTCCGCGGTGCGATTCCGGGCGTGTCGAAGCTGGGCAGCCGGAACGGACCCTTCCAGGAACGCCCCCGGTCATCGGAGTGGAACACCCGGCCGATTCCGGCGTGAATGCTGTTGGTGCGGACCGTCAGGGCGAAGTCGGGGTGGGTAAAATCGATGCCCCCTTCGCTCTCAAGCATGGGAGGAATCGTCAATCCCGGCCGCGTGACCCCGTGCAGATAACCGCCCTCGGTGATCAGGTACCCCTTGGCCGTCGGGTCCTCCAACGCCCAGGTCTCGCCGCCGTCCAGGCTCCTGGCCAGCATGGGGATTTCCGGTTTCTCGCGGTCGATGTGGTGCCGCAGACCGTGATCCTTGTAATGGCCCATGCCGAATCCGACGAGGATCTCCTCACCCCAGATCCAGATCCCATGGTTGGCCGGCCAGCCGCCGAACATGCCCTTCTCGAAGTAGACCTTGACGTGTCGGGGTTGCTCCGCTTGGTTCGCACCCTCACTGGCCGAACCCGATTCGTCAGGGGCTGCGCAGGCCATGGCCCCCACCGACAGCACGCCTGCCGCGACAATGTTTCTCCAAGTCATGGGATCCTCCATCTCTTCTTGAATATTCGCCCGGAGGCCGTATCGAAAAACCCGTCGCCGAACATACGAATCCCGGACCGTGTTGACAAGGCGCGGCGGATCTCCGGCCTTGGAATTACTCATGGAGGTCCAGGGGCGTGGTCGAGCAGATTCCCCGTTCAACGTTCGATATCCGAGTCGGGCAATCTGCTACATTCAACGGACCCGGCATGAACCACAGCGAGATCACCAGCTTCATCTGGGGCGTGGCGGATCTGATCCGCGACACCTTCAAGCGCGGCAAGTACCAGGACGTGATCCTCCCGCTCACGGTGCTTCGCCGGCTCGACTGCGTGCTGGCCCCCACCAAGCCGAAGGTGCTGGAGGTCCAAGCCAGATTCCGCGGCAAACTCGAAAACCTCGATAACCTGCTTCAACGCGCCTCCGGATTCGGCTTTTACAACACCTCCCGCTACGACTTCGAGAAGCTGCTCGCCGACGCGCCCCACATCGCGCAGAACCTGCGCAACTACATCGCCGGGTTCAGCCCCAACATGCGCGAGGTGCTGGAAAAGTTCGACTTCGACAACACCATCTCCAAGCTCGACGTAGTTGACACCCACGCTTTGACACAAGTTGAACGGCACGATCATCCTGACACACACCGTGTGTAGCTGCAGGATCACGCACCATGGGTGATGCGCGGCGAATCCAAGTGACGCTTGATGCGAGATCGTACGCGTCAGTGTCGCGGATTGCACGACGCGAAGGGAGGAAGTTGGCCGCAGTCGTTCGGGAGGCCGTCGAGCAGTATTGCGTTCTGCCGGAGGCGCGGCAACGCCGGCTCGAGGCCATCGACAGGCTGTACACGTCAGCGACGGTCCCAGCACCGGAATCGCTGCCGGAGTGGGAGCGCCAGTACAGTCGGCTGAAGGTCGGCCGGGTTGCCGACTGTCTCCACACTACCGAAGGTCCGGAAAGTCACGAGGACAATTGAGGAGCGTGCGTGACTCGTTGTTCGTGGACGCCAACGTGTACATGGAATACACAATGGTCATCAACGCGAGGTAGACCATGTCTCTGTCAGACCGAATCAAGCCGATCAGATACCTGAAAGCCCACGCATCCGAGGGGACCCGCACGCTCAAGGACCCGTCGGACCCTCTGATCGTCACTCAGAACGGCGAAGCCAAGGCGGTTGTGCAAGACATCGACAGCTACGAGCGAATGCAGTCGAGCGTCGCCCTGCTCAAGATGCTTGCGCTTGGCAAACTTCAGATTGAAGCTGGGCAGGTGCAGCCGGCCGAACGGGTCATTGCGCGGCTTCGGGAACGGCAACAGGCCGATTGACGCCATGGCGCAGTTGACCGATGGCGCCGCAGACGACTTGGTAGAGATCGTCGACTTCTTCTCCCGTCAGGACACGCCAGGGAGAACGGAACATGTTCTCAAACGGATCGGACAGGCCTTCCAATCGCTGTCCGCGTTCCCCGAACATGGGAGCTGCCCGAGGGAGTTGTTGGACTTCGGAGTTCGGGAGTACCGCCAACTGCTCTTCAACCCGAACGGGTTCCGCCGTTTGATGGCGCCTCACTGAAGGGGACGGCGGGGTGACGGCTTCGCGGGCCTGATCGAAGCAAGAAATAAACGTCGGCACTTGCTTGTATGTGCCGACATTTGTTACGATTCACTCATGCCTGAACTCACTGTGACCGCGCTCGAAGCAGCCGGCATTGGAGCCTTCTTCCGGCCGCGAGACATCGAAGCGCTCGGTGTCCCGTACCGTCGCCTCCGCGGACTCGTTGCGGCCGGCGCCGTTGAGAACCTCGGCGGCGGCCTTTACCGGCTGGCCGAGGTCGAGCCGACGGAGTTGGAAACGGTCGCCATGGTGGCGGCTGCGGTGCCGCACGCGATCGTCTGCCTGATGACCGCGCTACGAGTATACGAGATCGGAACCGAATCCCCTCACGAAGTCTGGATAGCGATCAACCGCAAGGCGCGCCGGCCCGCCCGAGTGCCGACGCAGGTTCGCGTGGTCTGGTTCTCGAAGGCGATGCTCACATACGGGGTCGTTAGCCGCCGGATGCTCGGCGTGCCTGTTGCCATCACATCGCCGGCCCGGACGGTCGTGGACTGCTTCCGGTACCGCAACAAATTTGGCCTCGACACCGCTCTGGAAGCGCTCCGGGATGTCCTGCGCCAACGGCTCGCCACCGTGGATGAGATCATGCGTGCAGCCAGCGTCTGCCGGGCACGCACGGTCCTGCAGCCCTACATGGAAGCGGTTCTGTCGTGAGGACACGTCCACTCAAGAACGTCGCGGCGTCCGTCCGCGACCGGCTGCTCGCTCGCAGCCGCGAGACTGGCGAGGATTTTCAGTTTCTTCTCTGGAGATATGTGGTCGAACGATTCCTTTTCCGTCTCAGCCATTCGCCCTACCGTGATCACTTCGTTCTGAAGGGGGCCATGCTCTTCGCCGTCTGGAACGAGTCGCTCCACCGGCAGACCCGGGACATTGACTTCGCCGCCTATGGCGACACGGAAACCGACGACTTGGTGACGGCATTGCAGCAAGTTTGCCGGACCGGCGTCGACGACGACGGCGTCATCTTCCACGCCGACCAAATCAGCAGCAGCACAATCCGCGGCACAACGGACCAGGGCGGCACCCGCTACCGTTTCCCGGCGACCGTCGGCCGAGCCCGCATCACTGTGCAGGTGGACATCGGCGTCGGCGATTCAATTCAACCACCGCCGGCGGATGCCGAATTCCCGACGCTGCTCGGCACCGCCAAGCACCGCGTTCGCGCGTACCCCAAGGAAGCGGTCGTATCCGAAAAATTCCATGCCACGGTCGTGCACGGTGCGCAGACGAGCCGGTACAAGGATTTCTTCGACCTGTACGAATTGGCCCGGTGCTTCCGCTTCGACGGCGTGCGACTCGTGCAGGCCCTTGTCGCGACTTTCCAAAACCGTAGTTCACCGACCGACGATGTACCGCTCTCTCTGACCAGGGGTTTCTATACCGACCTCGCGCGGGGCGACCGCTGGCGCGCCTATCTGACCAAGCGCGGCCGCCTGTCGGCTCCCATGGACTTCGGCGCTATCGGTGAACTCGTCATACTTTTCTTAGCACCGCCGTGGCGTGCCCTGGCACATGGAGACCGTTTCGTCGCCACGTGGCCTGGCGGCGGGCCGTGGCGCTCAAAGATTCAGGCTCGGACGGGAAGTTAAGAAACCGTGACCGAAGCAAACGAACGGATCACCAAGCGTCAACAACGCCGATTCCTTCCGTACCCGAAGTATAGGTATTCCGGCGTCGAGTGGGTGGGTGAAATCCCAGCGCACTGGGAGTCTTTCGAGAATCCCGAGTACCTCTTCCTGGTGGTCGCCAACAAGTTCCAGACCGGCTTCGACCAGCCGCTGCTTCACACCTTGTACGTGGACAAGAAGCTGGGCGGCGTGAACGCGGTCCAGACGCTGTCCCGCCTGAATCGGACCCACGCCGGCAAGCGGGGAACGATGGTGCTCGACTTCGCCAACGAAGCGGAGGAGATCAAGAAGGCCTTCGATCCTTACTACGAGACCACTCTCCTCTCGGAGGGGACCGATCCCAACCTCCTCTACGAGGTTCAGGGCAGGCTGCTCGCCTTCGGCGTGTTCGCCGAAGGCGACGTCGAAACCTTCGCGCGAGCGTTTTTCGATCCGAATGCGGGCCAGGACAAACTCTACGCGGCGCTGGAACCGGCGCGGCAGCGCTTCGCCGATCTGGTGCCGGACGAGGGACGCGAATTCCGCGGCCAGCTCACCGACTACGCGCGCCTCTACGCCTTCCTCTCCCAGGTGCTGACGTTCGCCGACACCGACCTGGAGAAGCTCTACGTCTTCGCCCGGCACCTCCGGAAGCTGCTGTCGATCGCCCGGGAAGCGCTGCCTCTCGAGATCCGGGAGGCCATCGACATGGAGTCCTTACGGATTCAAAGGTAATCGGCATCGCCCACGACCGTCTGGAAACCGACGACAAGTTCATGTTGCACCTGGCCCAGGTCGTGCGAAACGGACTCGGCGACCGCGCCGGCACCTGCATCGATCCCAAGACGCAGATTGTGGAGGGGAAGACCGTCTGTCTCGTGAGTTGCCAGCGAAGTCCAGAGGCAGTCTACCTACGGTGGAAGGGTCTGGAAAAATCCGCGAAGGGCGATCTCTACGTCCGGAGCGGCCCCGGCACGGTGCGGCTGAGCGAGAAGGATGCCGGGAAGTACGTCGCCACCCGGTTCGGCTCGGAGTGAGACTTGTCTGAAAAACACCTGTGGAACTGCTGTCGGAATGCTGTTGAGAGGCTGTGGGCCGGCTGTTGGAAAGTTGTGGATCAGGAGTCCGTCAACTCGATCCCACCGGAATCCCGGACGACCTGTCCGCCCAAATACTGACAGGGCAAGTCGTGTAGAATGCAACGGTGCCCCCTCGAAGAAGACCCGCCTCCCGCAAGAAACCGTCCCCCCGCCGGCGCCGCTTTCTGGTCTGGGCCACCTGCGCCGTCCTGATCATCGCCGCGGCGGTGACCGGATCCCTCACCGGCCTGGTTCTGACCTGGGGATTCGAACTGCCACAGGTCTGGGAACTGCAGCAGACCAGCCCGGACGTCATCTCGGAGGTCTATTCGTCGGACGGCCGGATTCTGGGCATCTTCGCGAAGGAGAAGAGGCAGGTCGTCACCTACGACAAGATTCCGGATACGGTGAAGAATTCGATTCTGGCGGCCGAAGACTCGGACTTCTTCCAGCACGCCGGCATCGACTTCCGCCGGCTCATCTACACCGTCTTCCGGAATATCGCCTACGGAGAACGAAAAGGCGCCTCCACCATCACCATGCAGTTGAGCAAACTGCTGCTGACCAGTCCCGAGGTGACCATCAAGCGCAAGATTCAGGACATGATCTTCGCCATCCAGATCGAGCGCACCATGTCCAAGGAGCAGATCTTCACCCGCTACGTCAACCAGTTGTACCTGGGACACGGCAGACACGGGCTGGCGGCCGCCTCCGAGTTCTACTTCCAGAAAACCATGGACGCGCTGGAGTGGCACGAAGCGGCCCTGCTGGTGGGACTGTTTCCGAACCCCGCCAAGTATTCTCCGATCAACCATCCTGAAGCGGCCGTCAACCGGCGCAACTGGGTCCTGGAACGGGCCTACGAGGAAGGTTTCATCGATGCGGGGACTCTGCGAACCGAGCTTCAGGAGCCCTTGGCCCTGAAGACATGGACCCGGCAACAGGCGTCGGCTCCCTATTTCGTGGAATGGGTGCGCCAGTATCTGGAGAAACGGTACCCGGGCGGAGAAATCCACAGGCGGGGCCTGAAGATCTACACCACGCTGGACTACGAGTTTCAGACGGCGGCCGAAAAAGCGCTTCGCGACGGATTGAAGGCCTTCGACAAGAAGCGGCCGAGATGGCGCGGCGCCAAAGAGAACATCCTCGAGGCCGGCAAGGAGCTGGAAGGGTACTGGCGTACCGACTGGAATACGATTTTCTCCCCCGGCCAGATGGTTCATGGCCTCGTTCTTCGGTCGGGCCAGCGCTCTGCGGAAGTGAAGGTCGGCAGCTACCGGGCCACGGTTCGGCCCGGCCACGTGGAATGGACCGGAAGGGAGCGGCTGGACCGCGTCCTCAAGGCGGGTGACGTTTGTGTCTTCACCCTCGAGAGCATCAATCGTGAGGAACGGACCGTCGAAGTCATGCTGGACCGCATTCCCCAGGTCCAAGGCGCGTTGATGGCCATCGAGAGCGAAACCGGCGCCATTCGAGCCATGGTCGGAGGATTCGACTTTCGATACAGCAAGTTCAATCGAGCCACCCAGGCGGAGAGGCAACCCGGTTCCGTCTTCAAGCCCTTCACATACGTTGCAGCGGTGGAAAGCGGCTACTCGCCGGAGGACACCGTGCTGGACAAACCGGTGGAGTTTCTGGACGGTCTGGGGCGCCCCTACCGTCCGGTGAACGCGGACGAGAAATTCAAAGGCCTCATCCCCATCCGCCAAGCCCTGGCGGAATCCCGAAACGTCCCCACCCTTCGTCTGGCCAACGCCATGGGGGTCGAGAGAATCGTCGACGTAGCGCACCGGTTCGGGATCCAACGGGATATCCCGCTCTATCTCCCCACCGCTCTGGGGGCGGGCGAAGTCACTCTGGAGGAGATCACGTCCGCCTTCAGCGCCTTCCCCAACGGCGGAGTCCGGGTCCACCCCTACTACATCGACCGGGTGGAGGACGCCAACGGTGTCCTTCTGGAGCGGCACGAGACCAGCGTGGACGAGGTCGTCAAACGGGGAACCGCCGAAGCGTTGGTGGATCTTTTGAGAAACGCAGTCCTGACGGGAACCGGCCGCAAGGCCCGGAGTTTGCCCATTCCGGTCGCCGGGAAAACGGGCACCACCAACGACTGTACCGACAGTTGGTTCGTGGGATTCAGCAAGCTGCTCACCGCCGGCGTCTGGGTGGGGCACGACACCAAGGTATCGATGGGGGAAAGGGTCTACGGCAGCACCCTCGCCCTTCCCATCTGGATCGAATTCATGAAGGCCACCGTGGACAAGACGCCTTCGGGAAACTTCGGGACCGAGCTCTACGCCGCTCGCCGAGCCGCGTCAGTTCCTGCACCGGTGGAAGAGGCGGAACTGGATGACGGAGACTCCGATGATGCCGATTCCGGGGAAGGAGATTCCAGGGAGTCCGAGCAACCAAGGCCGAAACCGAGACCGCTCCCGAACATCATCGAAGAGGACATTCCCGCGCCGTCCTTCTAAGAAAAAGGAGGGGCGATTTCCAATCGCCCAATCTTTGTCGCCAAGTTG
>JAPPLF010000021.1:8178-21879 GCA_028874215.1 Acidobacteriota bacterium | reverse complement strand
CTCACTTCTTCATTGATCCCTGCGGGAAGGCCTCTGCGAAGATGGGGAAGGGAGAATTCCAGTCTGTCGTAAGAGAATGCGCCGCATGGGAGAGGACAACGGAAACTTGCAATGGGAGGCCAAGCAAGCGGCCCAGGCGCTTGTCGATGGCCGCCCCGACGGCGCGACCTGTTACCAACGGTTCCAACTCGATCGCCCGCTTCAGCGCGGGCGTCACCCCGCCGTAGGAACCGAGCCGCGTGTGCCGGATCACTGACGGAAACGCGAGTAACCTCCACTGGGTGGTGCAGAGTACGCAGACCACAAAACGGACTGCGCCCGTTTGGAGAAATCCCTGCTCCAGCACAGGCGCGCGGTGGATCCTGGACAACGTCCAAGGGCCTATCCCTAACCCCTGGCCCGGCCTCACCAAGCCAACACAGGCCAGATGGCGGGCTTGTTTTTTCGGGAATTCTCGAAGATTGCGCCTGAGTGGGTTTCAGGCGGCGTTTCGGCGGACTATGGCTTCGCGCAGGCCTTCAAGCTGGCGCTCGACGCACGGCGGATCAACGGAGCCGTCCGGCCGCCGGGTCTCGACTCTCGCCAGCCATGTAGTCCGCCCAGTCGTCCATGAGCCGGCGCCGTCGTTCGAACAGGTCCGTGCGCTGGTAGGCGGCCTCGATCGGGTTGCTCACCTTGTGCGCCTGATGTCCGTGCTCCCGTCCCGCCCGACCCGTCTTGGGCGTCGATGTGGTCGGACGGGGAACAGGATCGGATCGGGTTCAGCGGGCGGCAAGGCGCTACGGTAGGATGCAGGATCTGGACGAGGGAAAGACCGTGGCCAAGCCGTCGAAGATCCTGGTTCACGTCGCTGCCATCATCGGTCTGTATCTCGCATTCTCATTCGTGATGTTCCTGGGACTCCAGGTCAGTCCGGTCTACGGCAACGTCGGGCTCTTGGTGATTGCCGCTCTGGTCGCGCTCTACGTCTACATCGGCTTCATCAGGAAGTAGCCGCGGCTGTATCCGCTCGCCTCGCTGGTGATGACCAGCGCCGGGCTGGGCTCCGATGTCGGGCCTCCGTCGTCTCAGCGCCGCGTCCCTTGTCCGCATGGCCGTCCAGATATCCGGCCCAATCGTCCATCAATCGCCGCCGCCGCTCGAACAGGTCCGTGCGCCGGTAGGCCGCCTCGACCGGGTTGCGCACCTTGTGCGCCAAAGCCGCCTCCGCCACCTCGCGCGGATGATCCGTCTCCTCCGCCACCCAGTCCCGGAAACTCGACCGGAACCCGTGCGGCACCGCCGCAATCCTCAACCCCCGGAGCAGGTCCGCCATGGCCGTATACCCGATGCGCTTTCCACCCACTCCCGGAAATACGAGTGGGCTGCCGCCAGCGAGCGCCCGCGCCTCCTCCAGGATCTCCAACGCTCGTCGGGCCAACGGAACGCGGTGCTCCCGATTCACCTTCGTCCGTGGGGCCGGGATGGCCCATACTCCTTCCTCCTGGTCGATCTCCTTCCACGCGGCCCCACGGACCTCGCCGGAGCGTGTCGCCGTCAGGACCAGGAACTCGAACGCCAGCTTCACCACCGGCCGCTTTTTCGATGCCCGCACCGTCCGAAGTGCAGACGCAACCTCCCCGTGAGGCAACGCCCGCATGTGGCGCACGGCGTTCCCCTGCGTTCCGAGCACCGGGCCGATCCGGTCGCACGGGTTGTCGGGCCGAAGATCCATCGCCACGGCCCACTCCAAGACCGCGCGGATGCGCTGGCGCAGCTTGCGGGCGGTGGCGGCCTTCTCGTGCCAGATCGGAGCCAGGATTCCGATCACGTCCGCGCTCGTCACCTGCGCAATCGGTATCTTCCCGATATGAGGCAAGACGTAGCGCTCCAGGCTCCACAGCCAGAGCCGCGCATGCCGGGGGGAGCGCCAGCCCGGCCGCAACTGCTTCCAGACCGCCCCAGCGGCGTCCGCGAAGCTGGGCATCGACTCGGCCCGCCGGTTCGCGGCCCGGGGGTCGCCCCCGTCGCGGGCCAGCTTCCGGTTGGCGAACGCCTTCTCGCGCGCTTCCGTGAGCGAGACGAGGGGGAATCCGCCGAGCCCGAGCTCGGTTCGGCGGCCCCGGATGGTGAGGCGCTGGATCCAGCCCCGGCTCCCGGTCGGCCGCACGTAGAGGTAGAGGCCGTGGCCGTCGCAGTATCGTCCGGACTGGCTCACGTTGCGGACAAAGGCCGGGGTCAGGGCATTGAGGGGATGTGGCCCGCGCGGCTTGCGTTGCGGAGGTCGTTTCGGGACTCTCATGCCTACCACTATACCTACCACCATATGGTGGATGCAAGAGGATGGAGCGGGTCGGTATGGGACAAGGTCGGATGTTCGGTATAGTTATAACCCAATCAAATACAAACACTTATGAACATTACTGGACCTAAATGGACGATGTACCTGATTCAATCAAGGATTCCTCGCGGGAAGGCCAAGAAAAGACACCTGTGACGGGCAAGATGGGTCACATGAACGCTCCTGACATCCGCGAGCAACGGCTGGAGGCCCTCAGGAAGCAGGCGGTGGAGAGGCTCCGTGCCCGACGCGCTTACCGCTGTCCGGACTGCTGCTATCGGAGCTTCCAGAGAGACTGTTCCCGCTACGGTGAAACCTGCGAGACTACGACTCGGCCACCCGCATGAGTTTCGAGCGAACCCGTACCGGATGCCGGGAGTTCCGACTTGGGCCGGGCGAGAGATGTTGCCACTGCTGCGGATGTCTCAGCCAGCCTGTGCTTCGGATGCCAGCCCGCTGACGGATTTCCCCCGGTAAGTTTGTATCCTGTCGGACTAGTTCTGTCGGGATTGGTTCCCGGCAGCAGATCATTCATGGTAGTGATCGAGGCAAGGGCGGCGGTTCATCTGCCGCCCCTTCCTCGTCTCCGACCCGCCCTCCCGGACAAAGCCGACAAAGTGCAACTATTCAACTCTGGGCAGGATCCTAATTCCCCACAGGGGCACAAAGAGGACACCTCGCTGAGAGCAGAGGCCGAATAGGGGATAACTCCAGGCCCTCTCGACGACCTCTTACAGGACGGTGCTGACGTCAAGGCTCACGCTGATCTGCAAGATCGCCGCGGTCGCCCTGGAGACGCGGTCCCGTTTCACCTTGATCTCTCGCCTCAATTCATCGGGACTCGTCAATTCTCCTTCCTCGACGGACCCCGGTACGAAACTCGGTCCAGGGTTCCGAGACGGCGATTCAACGGAGGCTCCGAGCGCGCCGCGCTCTGCGGTCAACACCAATGGCGGATCCATCATTTATTTCACACATCTTTCGCTATAAAAACTCATATTTTCACATCCGATTCACGATATCGAACTATACTGGCCTAGTTATCTCCATTTTTGGTGAGTTGCAAACCGTATCGTTTCTCCAGCCGCAGGGAAGGAGTCTCTTGCCGTGGCGGGTTCTTGGCGTAGTCGTGGTGGCGCTTGCCACGGAGACGACTCGGCCCGGAACCGCATAGGTTGGTTCGAAGAGCGCATGGTCCGCCTCGAAGGCACGCTCGACGTGCTCCGGGAGTTTTTCGTGGGGAGCAGGCATGGCACCGCCGCATGTAACGGCGACCCGAAAGAACTGAACATGATCCAACTATCCACATTGACGGGAGGAAACTTCCAATGAAGAGATCTTGGAGTTCCTGGGTACTGGGATTGCTGTTGTCTGCCACGGCGGCGGGCCAAAACCCGCAGGGGCCGATGCAGACGGTCATGTATTTCCCCGACTACGTGGACGGGGGCGGCTGGTCCATCCAACTGGCGATCACCAACGTCCGTCCGCCGTGGGTCCGGAATGCAGGGGAGACATTGGTGGTCGTGGATGTCTACGATTCCCAATTTCAGGACCTTCCGGAATTCTTCGGCGGGGTTCGAAGCTTCATGCTGCCGGATCAGGGCACCCGAGTTCTGAAAAGTGCCGGGACGGGAGAGATCCGGCGTGGGTGGATCGGGGTCCAGAGCGATTCGGACACGGTGAGTGGATTGTTGACCTACCGGAACGCGCAATCGGGGATCGAAGTCGCCGTCGAGCCCACCCAGTTGGG
The DNA here is from genome assembly GCA_028874215.1 of Acidobacteriota bacterium. Lineage (NCBI taxonomy): Bacteria > Pseudomonadati > Acidobacteriota > Acidobacteriota bacterium. The sequence goes on along the minus strand of JAPPLF010000021.1, from coordinate 17,809 downwards.
GACAGAATTCGTGCTGTTCGTCGAGGAGACGAGCGAGATTGGCACCGGCGTGGCGATCTTCAAACCGGCGCATGGAGTGAGATTGGCGATAGAGGTCCAGATCCGAGACGAAACAGGGGCCGACCCGGTGGGGGAGATCCTCCGCTGGGGGGGATCTTGGACGCAACGGGCGCAAACCCTGCCGGAATGGTTTGAGGGGGTCGATCAGGAGTTTCTCAAGGACTTTCGGGGGCTTCTATTCTTGCGAGCGGCAGGAAGCAATTTTAAGTTCGCCCCGCTGGGGCTGAGGTTCGGGAAACGGAAACCGTCGCTCTCGGCGGTGCCGGCGATCCCGCTCCGGGACCTGAGTTCCGGCAAGATGTACTGGGCGGAACGGGACAGGATCCGGCGGGCAAATCTGGATGGGAGTGGGGACGAATACCTGGTCACCTCGGGATTGGACCGCCTCGACGTTCTGGCGCTGGACCCGGGGGCCGGCAAGATGTACTGGACGGACTCGGGGACGGACAAGATCCAGCGGGCGAATCTGGACGGGAGCGGGGTGGAAGATTTGGTCACCTCGGGATTAGACAGACCCCAGGTTCTAGTGCTGAACCCGAGCGCCAGGAAAATGTACTGGGCGGACGGGGGCACGGACAAGATCCAGCGGGCGAATCTGGACGGGAGCAGATTGGAAGACTTGGTCACGGGAGCGGGCGGGGTCGAAAGTCTGGCGCTGGACCTTAGTGGCGGCAAGATGTACTGGACGGCAGCGACGGAGAAGATCCGGCGGGCGAATCTGGACGGGAGCAGATTGGAAGACTTGGTCACCTCGGAATTTCTCAGACTCAGCGGGCTGGCGCTGGACCTGGGCGCAGGCAAGATGTACTGGACGAACTTGAGGGGCAAGATCCAGCGAGCCAATCTAGACGGAAGCGCAGTGGAGGATCTGGTCACCTTGGGATTAGACAGGCCCGCCGGGCTGGCACTGGATCCGGGTGCCGGCAAGATGTACTGGGTGGACTGGGGGACGGGGCGGATCGGCGGGGCGAATCTGGACGGAAGCGAGGTGGAAACCCTCGTCTACGGGGGCCACCCCTTCAGTCTGGTGTTGGACCTGGGTGTCCGCAAGATGTACTGGACGTCCCGGTCGGCGATCAATCGCATGAATCTGAACAGGAGCGGGATGGAACGACTGGTCTTTGTAGGCGCGCCGGTCGCCAGTCTGGTGCTGGACCTGAATGGTGCTCCCTGAGTCCCTTTCCGGCGACGGTGAATTCTGCCGAGTGTCCCGGGGACGTGCCGAGACCCGAGACTGATTGGGGCGGATCGAGGGCTATACCGAGTATCGAAGAGGAGGTAATGTCATTGAACGACGAACTGGAGAGGGCCAGAGTTCAAGTCCTCGTAGACAATACTGCCCAAGCAGTGTTTAAACATCTCGATCGGCTTGAGGACAACCGCAAGCTACTAGAACTGCGCTGGATCTGGGAGCTGCTACAGAATGCTCGAGACGCAGCACGACCGGATGGGGTCCACATCAAGATCCGGCTTTCAGACTCCACTCTACGATTCGAGCACGATGGCGAGCCTTTCAGGCCTCGTGAAATCGCACATCTCGTGTATCACGGATCAACCAAGATCGAACGCTCCGACCCTGTTGGCCGATTCGGCTCAGGATTTCTAAGCACGCACCTCTTATCCCGGTCCGTGCGGGTCGGAGGATGCCTCAAAGATCTTAGTGGGTTTGATTTTCTTCTAGATCGTACTGGCAACAATGTGCAAGAACTTCACGCTTCGATGGACCGGTCGTGGGAAGCATTCCAGCAATCGTTACGGCCCGGCCAGGAGGTGCCGACTAGCACGTCTTTTTCGTACGACGAGATCACGGAACATGGCCAACTCGCGCACGAAGGCGTGGCCGCACTTCGTCAGTGTGGTCCGCTGGTCCTGGCATTCTGTCCCGACATCGTAAGTATTGCTGTTGAAGTGGGGGACAACTCGTGGAGCCTTAGACGCGGCCACCCAACGCGAATGGACGGAGGATCCATCTTGGAGGTTCAGTGCCAGCAAGATGGTCAAATGAGTTCTCGTTTCGTGGCAGTTGCAGAAGGCGAACCCGGAATCCAAGTCGCTCTTCAGCTACGCCCATCTGAAGCTGGTGGCCTTCAGGTCGACCCGGACCTGGTATCAACACCGAAACTCTTTATTTTATTTCCGTTGATCGGGAGCGAGCGTTTGGGACTACCGGCTTCCATTAACAGCATGGAATTCAAGCCCCATGAGGATCGAAACGGGGTTGTCCTGGCGGGAGTTTCGGAGGGGGCAGAAAAGAATCGGCACTTGTTACAAGAGTCGATGCAATACCAAAAACGGATCCTAAATTGGTGTGCCCAGAATAATTGGGGTGGCACCGATCGTCTGCTTGCCTTCGACACCGACAACTTGCCCGATTGGGTTCGCGAAAACAAACAGTGGTTCATTGAACTCCTAGCTGACCTGTTCCGGCATGCTCGGGAAACGCCGCTAATGCCGACTCGCGACGGCGACTGGATAAATCTGCAAGATGCGTGGATCCCCACGACCGATGATCCATCTCACAGAGAGCAGCTTGGAGATCTCATGGCTTCATGGGATGAGGCGCCGGCGAGGCTTCCATGTCGTGATCATCTGGATTCATGGTCACGGAATCTCGCGAACTGGAGCCGACTCCTGGGCCAAGAGCCTTCGGATATGGACGAGGCGCGCACCATCGAGGCAGTCGCGAAGCTGGCCAATAGGGCAGGAAGTATTGAAGGCGTACAGGAGAGACTACTTGGAGACATCGGTCTATCGTGGCTCATTTCGCTACTCCGACTTGTTCAGGACGCCAAGTGCACGCGACTATTCGATGAGTACAAGTTACTTCCGAGTCAAGCGGGCTGCCTGAAGAGGCGCTTGAGTCTGTCGCACGATCAAGAGATCTCAGACAAATTAAAGGATATCGCGGAAGGCTTCGAGATCAAGATCCGGAATGGACTACTTGATACTCGTGTGGCGGACGAAGTAGAAGGAATTGCAGGCCATCTCCCCCGCAAGTCTGAATCGGATTTACTCACAACAATCCGGGACCGGGTGGAGGCTAATTGCCACAACGACCAGTCAACCAAGGTGCCAAGATGGTCCGTTAAATCAGATCTCGTGCCTGGGGTCATCAAGCTCTTCAGGTGGATGGTCAAGCAAGAGTATAACGACACACACTTGAGAGACTACCCTTTGCCAACGACTGATGAGAACGAAGGCAGAACAACCATTTTTCGTCTGGACTCAGAACTCGATACCTCTCATAAGCCATTAGCCCCACGGTCAACCTGGCCGCGGTGTGCCCAGAATTTCTCGACACTCTTCTCCAAGCGGAAGATCCTAGCGGAGGCATTCGCCAGTGGTGATGCTGTCCAATGGCGTAAGCTGAGAAAACAGGGTTACGTGAACATTTCGCCCCTCATCGAGACGCAGTGCGAAGAAATAAAGGGCTGTTTGCCTGAAGAGCCGCTCTCAGATGAACCAGATAGTCACGAGTTAACTCAAGGGATTTCAGTATCCAATGTCGTCTTCCTCACCGAAAAAAATGTCGGATTGATCGACAGGGTCCGCAAAAGTGAGAACCGTGCTACTGAGCTCATCCACTTTATTCTTAAATTCGTGATCCCAACAGACGAGATGGCCTTTGAGGTTGTTGGATCCGATTGTGAGTGTGGGGAACCTCACACATTCCACCGTGCTGCATGGCTCAAACCCCTGCACGATCGATCATGGGTGCCTGCCAAGAATTCCGATGGACGTACCATCAGCGTGCGGCCATCGGCAGAGTCTCTCTCACGGCTCCTAACCCGCTCTCCCGACATCACGCAGCTCCTGTTGGGCGAGCAAGGCACGGAGTTATTACGAGTATTGGGCATTCGCCCGGCGGATATCATGCTCCGGAGCATGACCGATGACGAGGACCTACAGGTGGGACTGATTGGCGCGATGAAAGATCTCTACGAAGCTGCCGGTTGCGACGCCCGGAGTGTCTATGAGGTGGCGGACGAAATTCGAGAACGGCCAGAGATCATCACCTCAATCCGGGAGCAGAAAGAGCGCCGTAAGACAATCCAGCGGAATCAGGCGATTGGGTCCTTTGTCGAGGATCTACTTCGACAGGAACTGGAACAGAAACTGAAAGGCCGTGGATTGAAGGTTTGTCCAAGGCGAGTGGGAGCCGACATTGCAGTAGAGCATGATTACACCAGAAAAAACGAAGGCGGAGACAACGAAGAGATCATGCTTGAAGTGGTGGATCAATCGGCAGGTGCAAAACATAGCCGGTGCGCTACACTCATCGAAGTGAAGAGTACAAAAGGCAAAATTGTGAAGATGACTCCCCCGCAGGTGGAGAGTTCTTGCTCACGCGGCGATCATTTTGCTCTCTGTGTCGTGCCGCTCGATGACAAACGACCCACGCGGGCGACGGTCCGTGAGCGTGCCCGCTTCGTATTCGGGATTGGGGAGTCTCTCAAATCGGCATGGATGCGCTACGAGGATCTCCGAGATGCTTCAAAAAGGGCCCTCCAAATCCAAGATGATGCCATCGAGATCGAGATCAGAGAGGGTCAAGTGCGTTTCCGCATTGGTAGCGAAATTTGGAGCGGACAAGAATCACTGAAATTCCAACAGACGGTAGAGCGACTCATTGGTGGACGGTAACGGGGGCTTCCGGTGATGCCGCTTGGCGAAAACACCGATCGTCGGGGGCGGCGGCTCACGGCGCCGGGCTTGGTACTGCCCCTATTTCTGGCCAGCGTTCGAGACTGCGTGACACGGCATTTGCCCGATTGAGAGAAGGAGCACCCCATGGCTCCGGACACCGATACGGAGGCGGCGAGGGAGCCGCCGGACGGGGCCGGTTGGGAGCGTGCGCAATCTGTGGCTCCAGACTCCAATACGGAAGTCGGGTTGGACGACTCCGACAAGGTCTCCATGGACTATGGACACGACCCGACGAAATGCATTTTGATCGTCTGCTGGCGGCACGATTGACCAAATCTCCGCTTGAGGTATTCGATTTGAGAAGGGTGATCGAAGAGATATGACCCTTATGTTTACGGGTATCGGCATTGCCCATCTCGTCGGATTCGTGACGTGGGCGCTCCGAATTCGGCGGCTTGCTTTTCCGGATGGGGAACCTCGGCCGAGCGAAGTTGATTCTTGGTCGGTGATCGGCGCTTCACGCCGGAAGCAGTGCTATCCGCCGAACAAGGCAATTAGAAAGCGAGCGGCGCGATGCTCGAACTAGCGATGTGCTACATGGGCATTCACCGGTGGCACCTCGCCGATTCCGACGCTGGGCGGCTTGGTCTGGAATTGAGGCTCGAAACTCGTCCACGGTCCACGGGTAACCGTTCGGTCAAGCCGTGAGGATCGACTTCCTGAGCCGGGCCTGCGGCCTCGCGCTAAATGGGGCAAGAACCTGAGGAAGTGCCACTCTTGCACCTTCAACGGGATGGAGGCACAGAGCGGAGAATGTGACCCAACGTGTCGGGACGAGGCGGCCGGGTTGCGTGCCGCGTAAGGACTTCGCGGTCGACGATCACCTGCCGTTATCCTTTCCCAAGGAGGTCTTACTGCCCCAAAGAGTGGTTCACGCCCGACGGCAACCCAACGGGAATTGAGCACTGCGGCGTGGATGCCGACCGACCACTCTTTCACGGCTTGACCGAACGCTTACGGTCCACGGACCTCCAATAAGGTCGAGTGGAATCCCATTTGGAACGTGGGATTTTATGAGGGAACCAGTTCGGGAGAATAGATCATAAAACTCCTATTATCAGATACTTACGAGAACTATACCGTAATGGGGACGACAGTCCCCCCCTCCGTAACGCGTCTTCCAAGAGGCCGACTGGAAGTCTTCCCTCCGAATGTAGTAATATTTGTCACTCAACTGTCCACCATTTGGACATTGAAGGGAGTCCCGTGCGAAGCCTCCGGCACAAACTGGTCCTCTTCATTCTCCCCCTGGCGGTGATCCCGCTGGCCGCCATCTGCGTCTTCGCCTACTACCAGGCCAAGGAGCAGATCACCCAGGACCGGACCGTCCTCTACCTGGAACAGGTCGCGCAGGGCATCGCCGACAACATCCTGCTTTCGATCCTGGAGAAGAAGGAAGAGACCGTCTCCATGACCCTCTACCGGGAGCTGGGAGACTACCTGGTCCGGCGGGTCGATCCTCCCACGCTGCTGCTGAACCAATTGGTGGTGGTGCACGAGGTCTACGACCTTCTGGTGCTGTTCGACCGGGAGGGCCGTGTGCTTTCCACCAGCAGCATCGACCGGAACGCCGTGGGAGTGAGCCTGGATCCGGAACGGCTCGCGGACCTGCGGGGACAGAGCCTCCTTTCCTACACTGCGGACGGCAGTTGGTTGGAGGAGGTCCGCCAAGGGCGATTCGGCTACCTGGACTGGCACGCCTCGCCTCTGATCCGTCAGCTTTACTCCTACCAGGACGACGACATCGCCCGCCAGAGATCCATCGGGTTCGCGGCTCCCTTCCTGTCGGAGGACGGGGCGCTTCTGGGAGGGATCCTGGCCTACATGAACTGGGAGTATGTCCAAGCGATTCTGGACAACATCGAGGAGGACCTGGAACGGCGCTCCCTGACCTCCGGTTACGCCTTTCTCTTCGGCAAGGACGTGAACACCGTCATCGGCCACAAGTACCGGAGGAATCGTCCGGGCTCGGGAGGGGGGCGGGTTCCCCTGGTGGACAACTACGGGTCGCGCCTGGGGGAGGACCACGGCCTGGAAGACCTCCAGGATGCCATCGCCGGCGGCGCCACCCACTTCTACTACGAGTATCCCCCCGGCACCTCCAAGATCAGCGGCCTGGCGGTGGTGAATCACGATTTCCTCCGGTGGATCTGCGGAGTGGGAATCAACGACGAAGACATCTTCGCCCCCGTGCAGGACCTGAAACGGGTGCTGATGGGGGCCGTCTCGCTGACCGCCCTGTTGGTGGGACTGCTGACCTACTCCATCGCCCGGGGCATCACCGTCCCGGTCAAGCGGCTCACCCGGGGCGCTCGCGTTCTGGCCGGCGGCGAGCTGGACCAGCGGGTGCGGGTGGCCTCCCGGGACGAGATCGGCGAGTTGGCGGTGACCTTCAATGAAATGGCCCAGTCGCTTCAGGATCGGAGCCACGCCCTGATCGAGCTCAATCGGAGCCTGGAAGAGAAGGTCAGGAAACGGACCAGCGAGCTGGAGCGGACCGGCCGGGAAGTCCGGAAGGCGTACCAGGAACTCAAGGACACCCAGGTGCAACTGGTGCAGAGCGAGAAGATGGCGTCGCTGGGCCAACTGGTCGCCGGCATCGCCCACGAGATCAAGAATCCCCTGAACTTCATCTACGGCAACACCGACTTCCTGCGCCAGTACGTTCAGAAGTTGGAAGAGGTGATCCGCTTCTACGACAGCCATTCCGGACTCAAGCCGGACGATCGGGAGACGCTCGATTCCCTGCGGCGGCGGATCAACTACGACTTCGTCATCGAGGATCTCGACCGCCTGATGGACAACTTCGAGGAGGGGGCCCAGCGAATCCACGCCATCATCGGAGACTTGAGGACCTTCTCCAGGATGGACGTGGACAAGACGCAGCGGGTGCCGATCCAGGAGCCGCTGGACCTGGCGTTGAACCTGCTGCACAACGAATACCGGGACCGGATCCGGATCCAAAAGGATTATGGCGACGTGCCCCCGGTGGAATGCCATCCGGGGCGCCTGAGCCAGGTCTTCATGAACGTCCTCTCAAATGCCTGCCAGGCCATTCCCGGCCGCGGCGAGATCCGGATCCGGACTTCGACGGACAACGGAGAAGCGGTGATCGAGATCGAGGACGACGGATCCGGGATCAGGAAGGAGCACCTGGGAAAGGTATTCGAGCCCTTTTTCACCACCAAGGCCGTGGGTCAGGGCACGGGACTGGGTCTGAGCATCAGCTACGGGATCGTGCAGCAGCACCAGGGGTCCATCCAAGTGGAGAGCGAAGTCGGGCACGGCACCCGTTTCTGCGTCCGGCTTCCCCTGAAGTCATGAACGACAGGCACTCACTGCTGGTGGTCGACGACGAGGCGGGCAATCTGCAGAAGCTGCGCCGCACCTTCATCAACGATTACGAGGTGCTGGAGGCCGCCTCCGGCCGGGAGGCTCTGGACCTGTTGCGGCGGAGGGAGGTCTCGGCCGTGATCACGGATCAGAGGATGCCGGCCATGACCGGTGTGGAGTTGCTGCATCGTTCGCTTCACATCCGGCCCGGCGCGGTGCGGATCATACTCACCGGATACACCGAGTCCGAGGACCTGATGGACGCCATCAATCAGGGGCACGTCCATCGCTACATCACCAAGCCCTGGGATCCCAAATCTCTGCGGAAGGTGGTGAAACAGGAGTTGGGCCGCTGGGAGTTGAAGCGGGAGCAGGAGCGTCTCGGAAGGGAGCTCCACCGGATCAACAGCCGCCTCGAGGCGGAGAACTCGAAGCTGCGAGAGGAAAAGCAGCTCTTGGAAGACTCCAAACCCCGGCTCGTCTACCGCAGCCGCGCCATCAAGACGCTGCTGGGTTCGCTGGACCGGGTGGCCCCCACCGGCTCCACTGTCTTTCTGCAGGGGGAGACCGGAACGGGAAAGGAGCTTCTGGCCCGGTACGTCCATGATCGGAGCCCCAGGGCGAGCCAAGCCTTCGTGCCGGTCAACTGTGGCGCCGTCCCGGCCGACCTGGTGGAGAGCGCGTTTTTCGGTCACAAGAAGGGAGCCTTCACCGGTGCGACGGAAGAGAAGAAGGGGTACTTCGAGCTGGCCGACGGCGGTACGATTTTTTTGGACGAGGTGGGAGAGGCGCCGTTGGACCTTCAGGTGAAGCTGCTCCGGGCGCTGCAGGAGAGCGAGATCTTTCCGGTGGGCGCCGAAGCCCCCGGGAAGATCGACGTCCGCGTGGTGGCGTCCACGAACCGGGACCTGAGCCGGGAGGTCGCCGAGGGCCGCTTTCGGCAGGACCTCTACTTCCGCCTCAACGTCTTCACCGTCATGGTGCCTCCCCTCAGGGCCCGGCCCGAGGATGTGGACGAACTGGCCCGGTTCTTTCTGGAACGTTCCTGCCGGCGGCTGAACAAGTTCGGCTGCCGTTTCGAACCAGGGACTCTCGAAGTGCTCCGGGGATATTCCTGGCCCGGCAATGTCCGGGAGCTGGAGAACGAGGTGGAACGGCTGGTGATTCTGGCCGAGCCGGACCGGCCCATCTCACCCTCGGCGCTGTCGGGGAGGATCTCCTTTCCTCCCGAATCGGGTCCCGCCCAGGGTTCGTTGAAGCAGCGGCTGGCCCAACTGGAGCGCGACCTCATCCTGGAGGCCCTCCGCGTCCACGACAACAACCGGAGCCGGGCCGCCGAAGCGCTCCAAGTGAGCCGTCAGACCATCATCTCCAAGCTGAAGCGTTATGGAGGAACGAGATAGTCGGCGACCTTCGTGTCGCCGGGAGGGAAAGTCGCCCCGGGGGGGGGGGGCCCCGGCGCCCCCCCCCCCCCAAACAACGGCCCCCACGAGGCGTTTGCGCCCCCGGCGGCGCCCATAGAAAAGGCGCC
>JAPPLF010000021.1:0-8168 GCA_028874215.1 Acidobacteriota bacterium | reverse complement strand
ACCGATGGCGCCGGCCCCCGCGGGGGGGGGGGGGGGCAACCCGGCGGGGGGGGGGGGCGGCCGGGGCGACAGACGCCACCGAAGCTCAGGCCGCCTCGAGGCGTTGGCGCAGCCGGCGGCGCCCATAGAACAGGCGCGACTTGATCGTGCCTTCGGCGACTTTCAGGGATTGGGCGATTTCGCGGATGGTGAACCCTTCCAGGTCATGAAGCCAGACCACATTGCGGTGGCGTTCGTTGAGGTCCGAGATGGCGGACCGGACTCGCCTCTTGATCTCCGTGCGCCGGAGTTCTTCGAACGGAGTCCGCTGGGATGCGTCCTCCAGGTGGCCCCATTCCGAAACGTCCCCGTCCAGGTTGTTGCGATGTTTCCGGTTCCGCCGGAGCGTCTCCAGGCAGACGTTGATGGCGATTCTGTTGATCCAGGTGCTCAGCTTGGAATCGCCCCGGAACTTGTGGCACGCCCTGTGAATGTTGACGAAGGTCTCCTGGAGAGCGTCCCAGGCAGCCTGCTCCTCCTTGAGGATGCGGATCGCCGTACTATAGATGTTGCCCTGGAACCGCCTGAAGAGTTCCCGGAAGGCCTCCTCGTCCCCGTTGCGGATTCCCGAGATCAGCCGTCTCTCCCACGATTCCGGTTTCGCTGCGTAAGCTCTCATGATCACCTCCTTCTGCCGCATTTCTTGTGCAAGACGCGTGCCAAACACGGAAACCGTTGTATTTCTTGAGGTTACGGCGAGTCTCCGGAAAGGGGACCGTCAACCGGATTGACAGTCCGTCACGGCAGGAATCGGGGTAAATCTCAAGATTTCAACGGGATACAAGATGTGAAAACATTGGACACTGAGTGTCTGTCAATCGGACAGACGCCGGACTTCCCGGCTCCCGGGGCGGGGCCGTCTCCGTGCTATAATTCGCGGCGGCTGGCATCCATCTTGAAACACTATCGACGACATGGCGCGAGTGAGGTCGCCACTCCTTCACTGTTTTTCCTGGTGCGGCAGGATGTCCAGGACGTCAGGTCCCGTTACCGGGCCTCCACGACGGAATTTTTCTGTGGCGAATGGCTGGACGAAGCCCATCTCCACTGGACACCGGACATGGTCGTTCCCGTGAATCCCGACGAGATCGAGGAGTTCGATCCCCCGAGAGAATTGGATTGGCCCGATTTCGCCGACAGCATGATCATTCGTCACTCGATCCATTACTACCGGCCCCGGATCTGGAGGAACGCCGGGTTGGATCTCTACTCGAGATTCAACGAGAGCCGCGAGGAATTTCTTGCCCGTTGCCATCAAAAAGAGGTCCGCAAAAGGGTCTTGGAGCGGGAAGAGTTGAGGGACGTCTTCTTGCGCCGGGTCATCGAACTCAAGACGGCGATGATGAAGATGGTGGCCGAGGAGAGATCGGTGGATATGCACCGGGACCGGCGGCTGGCGACGGTCAGGAGCTTGTTTTCCGATTTGGCCAAGGAGTGGGATCGGCTGCCTCTTCGCGACGACGAACCGGCGCTCCGGAAAAGCGGCGACGCCGACGGAACGGACCGCGATCTTCATGAGATGGTCGACTCGTTTCGCGACGACCTCCGGTATCGCTTCGGCCGTATCGAGGTCGGGATTCGGCCCCGGGTCGAGAACCTCGATCCCTACGAGGTGCCGGTGAACCACTCGCAGGTCGAAATCATCTCGCGCGGGTTCCTCTGGTCTTAGCAGCCCGTGGTAAAAGTCGTCACGGCATTCGACCGTCCCTGCATCCCGGCGGACTGCGTTGCTCCTCGGTCATATACTCCCGGTATGCTCCCTCAGAGCGCCTTGTCCGCCGGGCGCAGGAACGGTCTCGGTGCTCGCGGGACTCTCACCACGGACTGTAAAACTCGAAACCGTACAGAAACGCCCGCTTCAGATAGAATTTCGCCTTGCGGGCTCCTTCGGGCGCGCGGTCGCCCCCTCTCCAGTTCACCTGCAAAGCCGCGTGGTCGCCGTTCAAGGGACTGCAGTCCTTCCGGGTAAACCCGTCCAGGGGTCGATCGTCCGAATCCAGCAGTTCCACCTGGAGGTAACCGGCATCCAAGTCCGGCTTCGACGATTTCTTGGCCGGCCGAGTCACCATGTTCACCCGCAGGGACCGATTCGCCAGATCCCGGTCCCGGGTCACCGCCATGCCGAGGGTCGGACCGCCGGCTGAAGGGATCAGTGCGTACATTCGTCCCATCCGCCAGGAGGCGCGGCAGAGGGCGGAATTGAAGGGCAGAAAATGGGCCCCGTGGTCGATGGCGTTCTCCAGGTAACCGACCTGTTGGCTGGGAGCCCGGGTGTCGAAGATCTGCCGGTGCGCCCCTTCGGTTCCTCCGTAGTAGAGGTGAAGCCGGTTGCCCTCCTCGACGAGGTACTGGCTCTGCCAGATCATGCCTCCGCCGTAATCGCCCAAGGGGGCGTTGTCGAGGCAGGGCCGGCGGTCCGGATACCACCAGCGGCTGCCGTCCCTTGACGCCGCCAAGCGGAGGTTCAGGGTCTGGGTGAGAGGCCAATACATGGTCACCATCCCCAGGTATCCGCCGGGAACCCGGTGCGGGACCAGCTCCTGGTACTGCGTGTCCCGGTGGTCGCGCTCGTCCAGGGTCAGGATCATGGACTCGTCCCGCGTCCACACGTTCCCGTCCTCGCTCGTCGCCCGGTAGACGGTTCGGCGGGGCGCATCCTCGTAGATGGGGACATGGTCGCCCGGTTGCTTCTTTCCACCCAGCCGGTAATAGGCCACGTACTCTCCCGGACCGTAGCGATAGAAGAAACAGAGATCGCCGCTCATGGGGTCGTAGATGGGTTCGCCCGACAGCTCCCAGTGATAACCGTCACGAGAGCGGTATCGGTAATACCCGGTTCCGGCCGGCGTCTTTCCTTCGACGGAAGCCCATCGAAGGACGTACATCTCGTAGGGCAGTTCGGCGTCGCCGTCGTCGACCATGACGGAGGAATAGGCGGCCGTCCCCTGGTCGAGATCGAAGATGATGTTGGTCTTCTCATGTTGGCCAAATGACGCATTGGACAGCGCTGGTCGCGACCAGCGCACTCCGTCGTCGCTCTCGAACAGGCAGAGGCGGCGCTTGGAGTGGTTGTTGGAGGCCCACGGACTGCGCCAGTCCACAGCCGTCTCCTCCGGAGGCGTGGCCACCAAGTAGGCCTTCCATCGTCCGTTCCGGGGATCCTTGAACACCGAGCTGTGGATCCCGATGCCGCCGCCGTCCCACGGCATGTCCCCCTCAAGCAGCGGGTTCTCCGGATCGGGGGTGCCGGGCTCCACGCGCCAGGCGGTCAGATGCAGTTCGCTGAAGTCGTCCGGCATCAGCAACGGAGTGGGCCAGGACGCCGTTTCCGACTGCTGCACCGCGCCGCCGGGCTGAGTAGGAGCCGTCCCGCACGCCAAAGCTCCCATGGTCGTGAACGCTGCTGTTTCCGTCAGGAACGTCCGTCTGCTTTTCATGGTCGTGCCCCTCTTCGTAAATGAGTGATTCCCAATTGAAATGTAGGGGCGCCGCTTGTGGGTGCCCTCCGTCAGGCCATGCTGAGCATGGTTTCGTTCATATCCTCGATTGCCGAATTCCGGCTGGAGGGTGGAGACAATGCGCTGGTCGAGTGACCGGATTGTCCCAAAATGTAATAATTTGGGTCAAGGACTCCCACTCTCCTTCAGATTCTTTCGAGGCAGGTTCATGCCCCTGCGATACATCCGAAGACCATCTCCCAACCGAAGAGAGTTCCTGGCCGGGGCCGTCGCGACTCCGGTGGTTCTGACCGGTCTGGTTCGGTCCCAGGCGCCCATCGAGGCCCGCTATGGAGACTTCTCCGTTCCCGTCTCCGAGTCCCACTTCCCGAGCCCACTCCATCAGTTCGTCTGGAGAAACTGGGAATTGGCCAACGCCGAACGGATGGCCCGGGTCGTGGGAGCGACCAGCGAACAGATCGTTCTATTGGGAGAGTCGATGGGCTTGCCCGCCAAACCGATTCTCACCGGGGATCAGCTCCGCCGCATCTACATCACGGTGATCCGCCAGAACTGGCACCTGCTGCCCGAAGTGCAGCTCATCGCCCTGCTCGATTGGGACCGGGAGCACTACGACTTCACCCTGAGGGAAGATGACTTCCTTTGGTACAAGCTGGGTCCGAAACCGAAGTGCGACTCGATTCGCTGGGCGGCTCCGACTCCGGAGGAAAGGCAACGGACAACGGAGATCCGGCGGCTGGTGACAACGACCTTCGGCAGGGTTCTGCATGAAAACGGGGAGGAGCCGTTTCGTTTTGTCGGCGATCTGAGCCGGGATGAGACACGGCCGCATCGGGACCCCCGCGCGCAACCGGATCGGGAGGAGATCGACCTCTCGGGTTGGGCCGTTCGGTTACCGGATCAGATCGAACTCATGGAGATGGCTCAGCGGTTTCGGTCCTACCTGCGGCACGCCATGCAATGTCCCACCCGGGCCGCCGGCGAAGGCGGGGGGTCGAGCGGGGGGACGCTCCGTTTCCTCTTGAACCCGGACGTGGCGTCGATTCCGGACAGTTTCGAGATCCGGGTCGAGGCCGCTTCGGTGACGGTCCTGGCGTCCGAGCCGGGAGGAATTCGCCAAGGCATCTACGAGATGCAGATGCGGATGGAGCGGCGGCAGGGGCCTTTCCTGCCCAAGGGGACGATCCGAAGAGTTCGGCGCCTGGAGACAAGCTACCTCTACTCCTACGTTGCCCTGTACGGAGACCCCCTGATTGAGGAGGATATCGATCCGTTTCCGGCGGCATACCTGGAGAAGCTGGCGCGGCTGGGTGTCAAAGGCGTCTGGCTCCAGGGAGTCCTGAGACAGCTCTCCCCCTCCCGCGTCTTTCCCGAATTCGGCGAGGGTTGGCAGACCCGCCTCGACCGGCTCAACCGGCTGGTGGACCGGTGCGCCAAGCATGGCATGAAGGTCCTGCTCTACGTCAACGAACCCAGAGCCATGCCCGAGTCCTTCTTTCGGGACCGTCCCGGGATCAAGGGCACCTCCGACGCCGACGATCCCCGCTACTTCGCCATGTGCACCAACACGGATCCGGTCCTCCAGTGGGTTTCGGAAGGTCTGAGCCACGTCTTCGCCCAGGTCCCCGACCTGGGAGGAATCGTCAACATCACCATGTCGGAGAATCTGACCAACTGCTTCTCCAGAGGGCGTCCCGAAAACTGCCCGCGCTGCCCCGGGATCGATCCCGCGGAGACGGTTGCGGCCGTTCTGAAGGCAATCCGCGACGGCATCCGAAGCAGCAGCCCGAAGGCCGAGATCATCTTCTGGGACTGGGGCTGGGGACATTCCTGGGTGCCGAACGGCAATGACCCGATTCCGACCATTCGCAGGCTTCCGCAAGATGTCCGTCTGCTCAGCGTGAGCGAGTGGGAACAACCGGTCCACCGGGGCGGCGTCCGGACCCAGGTCGGCGAGTACTCCGTCTCCGTGGTCGGTCCGGGGCCCAGGGCGGTGCGCCACTGGACGGCCGCGCGGCAGAGGGGGATCAGCACCCTGGCCAAGATCCAGATCAACAACAGTTGGGAACTGGCGGCCGTCCCCTACATACCAGTCCTGAGCCTGATCCAGCGGCATCTCGAGAACCTCCTGAGAGTGGGAATCGAGGGCCTGATGCTGTCCTGGACGGTCGGGGGATACCCCTCGCCGAATCTGGAAGTCGCCCGGGAATACTGCCGTTGGCCAACGCCTGATGGCGACGAGGTCCTGACGCAGGTGGCGGAACGCGGTTACGGTCCGAAGGCGGCGGCGCTGGTCAAGTCGGCGTGGAAGGCCTTCAGCGAATCCTTCGAAGAATATCCGTACGGCATCAGCATCTACATGATCCCGGTCCAGCACGGACCCGCCAATTTGCTGCGTTCGAATCCGACGGGTCACCGGTCCCGCATGACCCTGTTCCCCCATGACGACGTGCCGGGCTGGCGCGGCGCCTACCCGGAAGACGCGGTGCAGAAACAGTTCCGCAAGATGTCGCAGAAATGGGAAAAGGGACTGGACGCCTTACGGAGAGCCCAGAAACAGGTCCCGGAGCACCTCCAGGCCGCCGCGAGGAAAGACCTTGGGGTCGGCGAAACCTGCTTCATCCACTTTCGCAGCGTCGCGAATCAGGTGAAGTTCTACATGCTCCGGCAGCAGTTGGAGTCGGGAAACGGCGACCTCCGGCAGGTTCGGTCGGAGATGGCGGCGCTCTGCCGGGACGAGATCGACTTGGCTCGACGGCTCTATCCGATCGCTCGACGCGACTCCCGACTCGGATACGAGGCGTCCAACCACTACTACTACCGCCCCCTGGATCTGGCGGAGAAGGTGCTCAACTGCGATCGCGTCATCCGTGAGCTTGAGCGGTCGTGACGGACGGCGGCTGGAGATCTCAAATGGACTGGACTTGGGCGGGCCGATCCCGGCTGACGGCCGGCGCGGCGTGGATGCCGCCGAACTCGAACAGGAGAAGCCAAGATGAACTATGAACCCACGATGCTGGACATCGGTCATTCCAAGCAGATCTTCGTCGACGACCTGGTCATCGAATCCGTCGAGAACATCTGCCGCACCTGGCACCAGCCCACGCGGGGCGGGAGTCCGGTCATCGTCCGAGACCGTCCCTGGGAGCAGATCACCTACTTGACCTTCAACGGCTCCCGGGTGGTTCGCGACCCCAGGGACGGGATTTTCAAGTGCGTCTATCAGATCTGGAACCGGGGAGACACGCCCCATGATCCGCCGGCGTTCCATCTCCTTTACGCCGAGTCCGAAGACGGCGTGCATTGGCGAAAGCCGGAGCTCGACGTGTTCCAGCATGATGGCCGGGACACCAACATCGTCATCCCCAACGCCTACGGCATGACCTACATTCTCGACCCTCACGAGGAGGATCCCGCACGCCGGTTCAAGGCGATTTACCTCAGCTATCTGCCCAAGAAGCTGTTCGAGTCCACCTGGAAGGTGATGGCGGCCACGTCCGAGGACCTGATGCACTGGACCGACATGCCGGAACGGCCGCAGATGGGCCGGACCGGATCAAAGATGGACGATTCGAATTCGCTTTCTTACGACCCTTTCGGCCGGATCTTCATTCTGAACATGCGCCATTACGACATGTACGCCATCGCGCGAAACCTGGACAACCCCGAACTGGAGGAATGGACGATCTGTCCGCCCTACTATCCCCTGGATTGGCGCCGCATCAACAAACGGCGGATCTGGCAGACGGAGAGCGCCGACATGATTCACTGGTCGGAGCCTTACGCGGTTCTCACTCCCGAGGACGGAGAGGACGGCCTGGACGAGACCTATTACGGCTTCTACCCGTTCCCGGTCGGCGGTGTGCGGCTCGGGTTCCTCAACACCATGAGCTACGTCTCCAACGAAATCGAGGTCCGGCTCGTCTACAGCCGCGACGGAAAGACCTGGCGTCATCTGAACAAACGCCGGCCCTTTCTGGCTCCGCGCGGCGAGGGCCATTGGGACTCATACATGGCCACCATCACCCACGATCCCATCCGGGTCGGGGACGAACTCTACATCTATCACGGCGGCGCCTCGAACCATCACGACTGGTGGATTTCCGGAGCCCGGGAGGGTCTGGAAGTGCCCGAAGTCACCGAACCCGATGGGGTCAACTACGCCCTGGGACTGGCCAAGCTGCGGGTGGACGGATTCGTTTCGCTGGACGCCGGACCCACACGGCGGGGCATCCTGGTGACCCGTCCGTTGATCTCGGAGGGAAGGCGGCTGAGGGCCAACATGCGATGCTACGGTGCGGGTTCGATCGTCGCGGAAATCGTCGATCTCCGCGACCAGGTCATTCCCGGCTTCAGCCGTCAGGAGTGCGACGTCTTTCGGGGAGACTCCGTCGAACACACCTTCTCCTGGAACGGCCGGACCGAGATGCCGGCATTGCCCTCGGAGCCTGCCCCCTACCCGGCGCCGGAATTCGAGCGGTTCCGCAAGATCCGGTTCTTCATGGAGAAGGCTCAGCTCTTTTCCTTCACCTTTGCCTGATCAACGGCAAGCGGCGGCTTTCCTGTCGCCGACAGGGGGGGGTTAGGGGGGACGTATACGAATACGATCTCTTAAGCGGAACTTCACTTCGGATAGTCGGTCTAACTGTATCTATATCAGTAAGATAGAAA
>JAPPLF010000020.1 GCA_028874215.1 Acidobacteriota bacterium | reverse complement strand
GGGACGGAGGGTGCCGCTGAGCCGGGCGGAGGCGGAGCGGTTCATGTCGAGCGGCCGGCCGTACGCCGGCCGGTATTCGAACCCGGCGAGGCTGCCCGGGTTGGGGTCGTTCGGCGGCGGCGCGATGGGTGTGGCGCCGGGAGGAGATCCTGAGTGCCCGATGGGGCCGGGCGCCGGTGCGCAGCGGGACTGCGCCGGGAGGCTGGGAAGCCCTGTCGGGTACGGAGGAGACGGACTCGGGCCGGACCGGTGGCTGAGCGGCACGGAGTTCGTGGTGGCTTGGGGCGGAGGCGAGGCGGCGGACGAACCGACGCGTCCCGGGAGGCGCTGGCAGGTGTGGGGCCAGGGGGACCTCCAGACGTTTCAAGGGGCGCGATCGGCGGCGGTGGGCTACGGTGGCGACCTGCGGACCGGGTACTTGGGACTGGACACGTGGCTGTCGGAGAGCTGGTTGGCGGGAGTGGCGCTGGCGCGCAGTCAGGGATCGGGCGACTGGCGCGTGGGCGGGTCGAGCGGCTCGCTGGCGGCAACGCTGACGGCGGTGCACCCGTACCTGCACTGGTCGGATGGGAGGACCTCGTTCTCGGCGCTGGGCGGCGGAGGCTGGGGCGAAGTGGAGAACGTGCGGCGGAGCGGTCGCCTGGGAACCAGCGGTCTGGGCCTGGGCCTGGGCCTGGTGGAGGTGCGGCGGCGCTACGGCGCGGCGGGCGGCCGGGCCGAGATCGGTCTGCGGGGGGACGCGGCGTGGGCGCGGCTGGCCACCGGGGCGGGGGAGGAGACCATCGACGCGCACCGGGTGGGGGTCAGCCAGGCGCGCTTCGGCACGGACGTGTCGCGTCCGGTGCGGATGAAAAACGGACTGGCGCTGGCGCCGTTCGTCGAGGCGCACGTGCGGCGCGACGGCGGGGCGGGACAGACGGGGACCGGCCTGGAGTTGGCCGGCGGCCTGCGGGCGGCTCGGGGCCGGGTGCGGGTCGACGCCCAGGGGCGGATGCTGGTGCTGCATTCGGCCGCCGGATATCGCGAGCGAGGAGTCGGGGTGACGCTCAGCGTGGGGAGCCGGCAGCAAGGCCTGTCGCTGTCGCTGTCGCCGCGCTGGGGAGACCAGGCCAACGGCGGCGGCAGACTCTGGCAGGAGCAGGTCTACCGCGGCTACCGGGGCGGCGCGGAACGCGCCGACTGGGGCGTGGACGCCGGCGCCGGCTATGCGATGCGGCTGCGGCCCGACCGCGTGCTGACCTGGTTCTGCTCCTACAGCCAGTCATCGTACGGACCCGGCCTGGTCGTCGGAGTCCGGGTCGGCGGTTCCGGTGACCGGCTGCCCCACCCGGCCCCGGCCGCGGCGCCCACCGTTCGATAACCGGCGAACCAGAAGACAGCGGCCCTCTACCGTTGAGAGGTCCGCTGATTCCTGCAGGGGTTCCAATAGGAACAACTTTCTTTCCGAGTCGCGGTCAAGACCCTGGGGAGGGTCTCCCCCGACCATCTGGCGAGCCTGAGGCCGGACCCGCATACCATGGCGACGGTGACGCATCCGGCAGCCGTCCAGATCTACGGCATCGAGTTCTGGCGGGGCCGTCCGATCCTCATCGTCGAGTTTCATCCCGGCGGCACCCTCGAGGAATCGGCTGAGGGACGGCCCGGTCCCTCCGCTGGAGGCCGTTTCCACCATGGCCAGGCTGGCCGACGCGTTGGCGGCGGTGCACGCCAAGGGATTCCGGCATGGAGACATCAAGCCCAGCAATATCGGGTTCACGTCCGAGGGGTCGCCCAAACTGCTGGACTTCGGCTTGGCGCGTGAGACGGACGAGGCCGCGACCACAGGTGGCACCTTGCGCTACATGTCGCCCGATGTGCTCTCGGGCCGCATGGCCGATGAAGGCGACGATGTCTGGTCCCTGTGCGTCGTCCTGTACGAGATGGTGTCCGGCCGGCATCCGTTCGCGGCCCCAGGACTCAACGAGACGGTGGACCGGATCCGGCGCCGCCGTCTTGTTCCCGCCGCCGAGCCAACCGCAGGGTCGAAGACGGGAGCGGCCGTGATCGGGGTTGCAGCATCGATCTTGACGGCTGCCCGGTCGGCGCGGCCGGCGGACTCCCACGCATTCGCCGAGGCGCTCTCGAAGGTTGCCAAGGGCGAATAGCCCACACTTTCCGCGGCGAGACTGTCCGGTTTTCGTTTTCCACACGTCATTAGTTACCGGGGTGGACGACCGTTCACAGCACCGCCGCCGGGGACACGCTGATCTTCCGCGCGACGTCGTCGGATGCGCCGGTGGTGACGGTGGGGGTGAGCGGGGAGACTCTGACGCTGATCCTACAGCCAGTCGCAGTATGGACCCGGCCTGGTCGTCGGAGTCCGGGTCAGTGGTTCCGGTGACCGGCTGTTCCACCCGGCCCCGGCGCCCACCGATCGGTAAACGGCGCAACCAGAAGGCAGCGGCCATGTACCAAGGACGAATCCCATGCCGGAAAAGGAAGTGAGTCCGCTTCGAGGCAGATGGCACACTGGTAATGCTCCGCGTCTGGACTGGAGATTGTCTGCCTGTCTCGTGGTGCTGTTCCTGGTCTTGGTCTGTCTTGGGGTCGGAGACCGGCGGCCGGTTCGCGCACTGCTGCTTGTGTCCATAGTGGAGAGAGTGATCTCCGTGATCGGGACTCGCATACAAAGAGATAGCTGGCTCGCGCGCCCCTATCTGGGTTGGGGGCACGTGGCCGAATCCACCCTGGTGCTTGCAGCGTTGGGATTCGTGCTCTCGGAGCCCGTATTCGAACGCTTCTGGACGCTCCGGAGTTTCTGGATCGAGTTCTGGCAGTTGGCATCCCTGGCGACGTTCGAGGCATATCTCGTGGTCCTGATCTGGCAGGTTTTTCGGCGCGTTGGGATCGCTACCGTCGTCGCCACGGCGTTCACCGCAGTGGGGGCGGTCCTGATCGCGGTTTTCCTCTCAGGGTTGCTGGCAGAGGCGATCCGGTATTTTGGAGCCTGAGGAAAGAATACGGTTTTTCAATTGTCGCGGAACGGGACCTGCCAGCTCTCGAAACAGATCGATTTCCGCGCCGTCGGCTTCTGAGACAAAGGCGGGGCGATTACCCATCGCCCACGTTTCGCGTTTGTTCACAGACACTCCGGAAGTCGGCGGTTAGGAAACCGCCGCTCGTGTGCCCGACATGGGCTGTCTCTAAGGGATGAAAGATCCCGAAGGAGGTGATGGAACCAACCTTAGCCGAACCGCAAGGCGTAGCCGCGAGGTGAAGCTGGAGGAAGCGGCAGGCAAACCCACGACTGCAGGAACACGAACCGGCAGTGAGGCCGGGTGCGGGCGGTGAGCTGGCGAGCAACAGCGAAACCCGAACTCCATCCAGACGCACCAGGTAGAGCCGGGCGGCGCGGGGGGAAAGAGGCAGGAAGGAGACCGTCGCTATCCGAGAAAGGGACAGTCACCATCTCTTCCCCCGCATACCTGGACACGGAAGATGAAGGGCTTGTGGTCTTCCAACGCAGCGGTGCCGGCGCGGACCCGTATGTGTTTCTCGGACTGGTCTCGGTATCTTCAGGTGAGGTGACTTTCGGGCCCATTTCGAGCGGTGGCTGTATCGGAATGGAGGACGTGATTTTCGATGACGATCGCTACGCCGTCGTCAGTTCCAACTGGCAGGCTCGCGCGACGCCGAACACCGAATGGACGGACATCTCCGGGACCGAAACGACCCGGGAACTGTGCGCGTATACGCCGACCAATCCGGGCGAATACCGGTTGGTGGCGGAGATCCGGATCGACGGCGAACTCGGAATTTATTCCAGCAACACCATCGTGAAGGAATGAGCGAGGATCTCCCGCTGCAGGAGTCCCACTACGCGGACGCCGGGTTCTGTGCTCCGGTCGAGGAGTGGTTCCAGGTTTGGCTCAGGTCCGTTCCGTTGCACGAAGCCACAAACAGAAAACGTTCATCCCAGTAGTAGACGTTCGGCACGTCATCGGGTTCCAGCCGGCAACCCTCCAGCCAACGTGCGGCGGCGACAATGCCCCCGGACAGAGGCGTCACCCACGGTCGGGTGGTCGTGGCGGTTCTGCTCGGTGCGGTGATCCTGGCCGCAATGAGCGACACTGTTGATGGTGAGGGAGTGGCACCCTGAGTCGTATAACGATACAATTTCGATGTGCTCAGGACGTTTCGGCACCGAGGCTTGAAGCGGCTCTTCGAGCGCGGCGACAAAAGCAAGCTACAGGCCTATCAGGTCGTACGGATTGAGGAGATCCTTGCCCGCCTTGATGTGGCCGTCAGCACGAACGACCTGAACACTCCAGGCTACCGGCTGCACCCGCTTAAGGGGAACCTGCGGGGCTTCTGGAGTATTCGGGTTTCTGCCAACATGCGGATCATCTTCCGTATTGAGGCTGGCGACGTCTTTGACGTGGACTTGACCGACTACCATTAGGAGGATCGGTGTAATGCCGATGAAGAACCCACCTCATCCCGGACGTGGACTCAAACAAGATTGTGCAGCAGCGGGACTGAGTATCACCGAGGCAGCCAGGAAGCTGGGCGTGGCCCGGGTCACTCTCTCTCGTGTGCTGAACGGCAAGGCGGGGATTTCACCTGAGATGGCTTTGAAGCTCGAAGCGGTGGGCTGGTCGAATGCCGATTTCTGGGTGCGCCTCCAAGCGGCGTATGATTTGGCACAAGCACGACTTCGCAAAGAGAGCGAAGCGGCCTGATTCCACGGCACAGAGCTCTGGGGAATGATCTCTCCCCCCACCGACCGGATCAGCGGACCGAGGGCAGTAGCCGGGTGACGTGGGGCCCTCGGGCGATGAACTCTTCGGCGTAACGGCACCCGCTGAACAGCCCGTAGTGTCCCTCGACGCTCTCGAGCCGGCGGTTCAGGTACTCCGGCGTGGCGTAACCTTTACCCTGGTATTTTTGTGTGGCAAAGGCCTTGAGCGCCTCCCGCTTCTGGTCCACGACGCTCTCGATGTCCACGACATGGGTGGCCGCCACCCCCACCGTGCCGCGGTTGATCCGCACGTCGCGCCGGTCCTGGGTGCCGTAGTAGTAGACGGTCGGCACGTCGTAGGGCTCCAGGCGCGAACCCTCCAGCCAACGGGCGGCGGTGACGATGGCCCGGGCGGAGGCGTCTCCCACCTCCGGGTGGTCGTGGTGGTTCTGCTCGGTGCGGTGATGGGTGATCAGGATGTCGGGCCGGACCGTCCGGTAGAGCTCCGCCAGGCGGAGAATGACTCTGCGGGTCGTCACAAAGGGCTCGTCGTCCTCTCCCAGGAAGTGGGTCGCGGTGGCGTCGACCGCCCGGGCGGCGGCTTCGAACTCCTGCTTCTTCTCCTGGATGATCTCCTGGAGGAGTTGGGCCTCCCTGGCCTCGTCCAGAGCTTCCTGCTTGTCATCGTAAATGCTGGGCGCGTGGGAACGGGCCCCGTGGGTCACGGAAGCCACGTGGACCTGGTCCCCCCGTTGCCGGTGCAGGGCGATGGTGCCTGCGGCCAGGTCGAAGGCGTCGGCCGGGTGGGCCGTGATCACGAGTACAGTCTTGGTCTTTCCATCTGTCATTTGGGTTCTCCTGAATCGGTTCCCCCGGACTGGAGCGCGACCATCCGCGAGTTCTCCGGGAACCGCCGATTCACTCTGGGATCAAGTGCCCAAGAGGGCCAGTCGTCGAGGAGAACTCACGATAACGAAGCCCCAAATACGTGTCAAACCTGGAAATTGTGAATCAAAGGATGAGAATGCTCTCCAACGTGGGTCAGAATGCTTCGTTCGAAGCGGAGCCATAGTATGGGGCTTGTGGATTCACCGGGCGCAACGAGAATTGCCGGGTCAGCGCTCATTCTGATCACCGGCGCCGTCTATCTCAACTCGTTCCCGGCGGCCTTCCACTTCGATGACTACGCGCTGATCCTGGAAAGTTCCCTGGTGACCGAGCGCTTCGAATACGGGGCGTTTCTGGAACAGTACGGCGGCCGGCCCCTGACGCTCTGGACGTTCCATTTGAACTACCTGGTCTCCGGCCCTCAGGCCTGGGCCTTTCACCTGGTGAGCCTCCTTCTCCACCTGGCGGTGGTCCTGCTCCTGTTCCTGTTGATTCTGGAGCGCTTCCGGAACTTGGGCCTGGCCCTGACGACGGCGCTGCTGTTCGGGCTGCATCCGATCCAGACGCAGGCCGTGAACTACGTCTGGGCCCGCTCGGTGCTGCTCATGAGCGGCTTCGGACTGGCCGCGCTCCTGCTGGCGGCGCGCAGGCCGTGGGCGGCGGCCCTCTGTTTCCAACTGGCGCTCTGGAGCCGCGCGGAAGCCGCCATGCTGCTTCCATTTCTCTGGGTGGTGAATCGGGACCGATGGAGGTGGTGGGCCGGATTGTCCATTGCCAACGGGTTGGCCCTGGGCTGGTCGCTGGTCAAGTACTCGCCGGCGGGAATGGCGTGGAACCATCCCGATCCGGTCGGTTACTGGTTGTTGCAGCCGGTGATGTTCTGGAAGGGTCTGGGGCTGTTTCTTTGGCCGGCCGACCTGAACCTGGACCATCAGGTCCCCGAGCCGAACCTGCTGCTGACGGTGATCTCGGCAACCGCGCTGCTCGCTGTGGCGACCGCGGTGCTCGGCTCCCGCCGGAGCTGCTCCACACCTGGAATCGGACTGCTCTGGATCCTGGCCTTCAGCCTGCCGACCTGGGTCGTGCCCAATCTGGATCCCTTCAGTGAGCAACGACTCTACCTGCCGGCGGCCGGATTCGCCCTGGCGGCGGCTTGGTTGCTGTTTCCCCGCCGGACCAATAGAGGCTGGCCGAACCTTGTGCAATGGGTGGGCATCGGGATGCTGGCGATCCTGCTGATTCCGCCGACGCTGGCGCGCAACCGGATCTGGAACGACGACCTGTTGCTCTGGCGCGACGCTGTGGCCAAGAGTCCCGGAAAAGCGCGTCCCCACTACAACCTGGGAGTCGCGCTGCTCCGGGACGGCCAAGTCGAAAAGGCCGGTGAATCGTTCCGGGCCGCGGTGTCCCTCGACCCGGATGACGATTACAACTGGGCTGCCTTGGGTTACCTGGCGGAGTTGGAGGGGGACCGGGACGCCGCCCGGGCGCACTACGGCCGCGCCGTGAGCATGAACCCGGATAACCGGTACGCCCAAGAAGGGCTGGAGCGCGTCGGCGAGAGGGGGCCGGATTCACCGCCGGCCCCCGGATCAGGTTCGGATCAGACTCCGAAGTAGGCCGGCTCGTTCCCCGGCTTCCACTTGATGTTGCAACCCAGGCTGGGCTGCTGTTCCGGATCGGGGGTATCCCCGGCCAAGACCGTGTCGAGGGCTCCTCTCAGGTCTTCGCCGGTCACCGGCGCGCCGCTTCCGGGCCGGCTGTCGTCCAACTGGCCGCGATAGGCCAGGCGCCGGTCCTGGTCGAAGAGGAAGAAGTCCGGCGTGCAGGCCGCCGTGTAGGCCTTGGCGATCGCCTGGGACTCATCGAAGCAGTAGGGGAACTGGAACCCGTGCTCCCGGGCCATGTTCTTCAGCTCGCCGGGGGCGTCTCCCGGGTAGGCGTCCACGTCGTTGGAGCCGATGGCCACGACGCCCACGTCCCGGGCCCGGTACTCGTTCCCCAAGCGGGCCAGCTCCTCCTGGACGTGAACGACGTAAGGGCAGTGCTTGCAGATGAACATGACCAACAGGGCCTTGTTCCCCGAGAAGTCGTCCAGGGAAACGGTCTCACCCGTCGTCACGTCCGGCAACTGGAAGTCCGGGGCCTCGGTGCCGAGACCCAACATGGTCGATGCAGTCAGAACCATTGCGATGCTCCTTTCTTATCTCATCGGATCAGAGGGGAAGGACGGTCCCCGCTCCCTGGTCCAATGCACTCGTGTAGATCAATTGGGCCGTGGCCACGTCTTCCGCGCCCAGTCCCAGGTTGACGGATATGATCCGTTGCTCCTCCCGCCGGCGTCCTCCCCGTCCCCGAACCACGTCTGACAACTCGGAAAGCACGGGGGGGAGACCCTTGAAATACCCCACGCTGCGATAGTAGTCGAACTGCGCCACGTCGTCCGTCACCAGCAGGTCGGCGGCGTGGAAGGCCGCGGGGGTCACGTAGGCGTCGAAGTCCAGGACGCAGACGAAGACCCCGTCCGCGAGCCAGTCCGGCTCGATCACGGGTGCGGGCGGACTCGGCATGGGGCCCGCAGTGACCACCACGTCTGCGGTCCGGACGGCCTGCCGGGGGGAGGCGCAGACCGTGCAGGAGAGTTCGTGACGTTTCACACACTCCCGGGCGAATGCGTGCGCCGCTTCCAGCCGGACGTCGTAGACACGGATGTCCCGGAGTTCGGGGAGGACCACCTTCAGCGCCTCCAGGTTGGACCGGCCCTGGACACCGCACCCAAGGATGGCGGCCGTCCGGGAGTCCCGGCGGGCCAGATGCCGTGCCGACACCGCCGTGGCCGCACCGGTCCGGATGGCCGTGATCCAGGTGGCGTCCATCACCGCCAGAGGCACTCCGGACTCCGGATCGTTCAGGATCATGAGGCCCGTAATGTAGGGAAGGCCGCGGGCCGAGTTTCCGGGATACCCGCCGACCCACTTCAATCCGGCGGCTCCCGTGGTTCGGATGTACGCCGGCATGGCGTGGATGAACGCTCCGGGCCGGGTATGGATGCCCGGCTTCGGCGGCATCTCCACGTTCCCCGATTCTTTCTGGACCAGGGAATCCTCCACCGCCTCGACGATGCGGGCCGTTGAAAGACCGATTCCCTCGATGTCCTCGCGCGACAGATACAGGAGTTCTCGGGCGGGCTCCACGATGCTCGAATCTCCTCACCGCCGGGGCGTCAGACGGTGTCCCGGCCCGGTTCGGCTCACTGCACGGCGCCCCGGGCACTCACCTGCCATTCGGTCACCACTTCGTCGTCCCGGATTCCGTAGATGCGGTCGTGCATGTTCACGCAGGCGCAGACATGGTTGGGAATGACCCGGATCCGGTCCCCGACCCGGTATTTTCTGGCGGCGTTGGCCAACACGAGATGGCCGTGCTCTTCGGAGAGATATTCCACCACAGTGCCCGGGTCGCCCATCACGTGGCCCATGCCCACGCCGTCCCCGGAGAGGAACTTGTCGCTGGAGAAGGTCTTGCTGCCCCCGTCGATGGCGGCCTTGCCGGGAACGCTGGTGCTCACCACGGTGGCCAGGACGGAAACGGCGCAGTCTTTCAGATCGGCGGCCTGGCAACCGATGGTGTTCCGATCATTGAAGATGTAGGTGCCCGGACGAGCCTCGGTGATGTTCTTGAACTGGTGCGACATGTACGCCGTCGGGGTCGAACTGGCGCTGATGACCGGATAGGGGATCCCGGCGTCGTCCAGCAGGTCCAGCAGAGTCGCAAGCTGGCGGTTCTCCACTGACAGAAGTCGATTGCGCCGCTCCGGGTCCGCCAGGAAGTGCCCCGGGTAGATCAACAGCCCCTGGTAGTCCAGTGCCGGAAGCTCCGCGATCCGCTCCACCACCGGAATGGCCTCTTTGCCGATGGCGAAGCCGCAACGCCGCATTCCGGTGTCGAACTCCACCAGGATGGGAATCCGGACCCCACCCTCCCGGGCGTGCTTCGAGATGCCCCGGGCCACCTCCAGCGAATCCAACGCCACCGAGATGCGGGTCCGGCGGGCCAGGGCGGCCAACCGCTTCCACTTGATCTCTCCGTACACCGGATAGGCCAGCAGGATGTCCTCGACCCCGCCGTCCGCCATGACCTCGGCCTCGCCCAGCTTGGCCACGGTGACGCCGACGGCGCCCTTCTCGACCTGGAGCCGAGCCAGTTCGGGAATCTTGTGGGTCTTGACGTGGGGACGCAGATTGAGGCCGTGGTCCCGGCAGTAGCGGGCCAACCGGTCCAGGTTCGCGGTCATGATATCCACGTCGACCAGGACCGAAGGTGTGTCCAGGCCATCCAGCTTCATGGTCTGTTCTCTGCAGCAGCCCAGTGGTGTTCCGGCCGATCCCCTCCCGGATTCCGAATCAGCCGATATTCAGCATTCGCTGGATGGCTCCCAGGGAGGCCCGGCGGATCGGCTCCGGGACCTCCACTTCGTAGACCTCATGCTCCAGGCTGTGAAGGATCTTCTCGAGACTGATTCTGCGCATGTGGCGGCAGAAGACGTTGCAGGTTCTGACGAACTCCACCTGGGGGAATTCGGTGGCCAGATTCGCCGCCATCTCACACTCGGTGGCCATGTAGACCCGGCGCAGCTCGGCGTGGTTCTTGACGTAACCGGCCATCTGGGAGGTGCTGCCGTAGAAGTCGGCCTCTTCCAGGACTTCGGGCAGGCACTCCCAATGCACCAGGACCGCGGCGTCGCGCCCTCCCCTGGGAATGTCGTACTGCTTCCGGATGTCCCGAATGTGGCTGGCGGTGAACTTCTCGTGGACCTCGCAGCGGCCGAAGTTGGCGTCATACTTGCCGGGATAGATCAGATCCAGGTCGGATCCCCTCTTGACCAGTTCCTGTTGCAGGTTCTCCCCCATCAGGGAATCGGGGAGGAAGACCACCTGGTCCGTGCCATACTCCCGTGCCGCATGCTCGATGACCTTGAGCCCGTTCGCGGAGGTGCAGCAATAGTCCGATTCGGCCTTGATCTCGGCGTAGCTGTTGATGTATGTGACCACCGGCGCTTGGGGATAGCGCTGCCGATAGAACCTCACGTCCTCGGCCGAAAAGGGGTCCGCCAAGCTGCAGCCCGCATTCAGGTCCGCGATCAGCACCTTCTTTTCCGGATTCAGGATCTTGGCCGTCTCCGCCATGAAGAGGACGCCGTCGAAGAGGATGATGGGCTTGTCCGACTTGGCGGCGTAGCGGCTCAGCGCCAGCGAATCGCCTCTCTCGCCCTCGCCGGACAGATGGAACACCAGCGGCTCCATGTAGTTGTGACCCAGGATCAGGACGTTCTTGACGTCCCGCAAATACAGAATCCGCTCGATGATGTCCTTCTTGCCCAGGAACTCCAGATGCTGATCGGGATGCGGCCGCAGGGACCTGCTGATCGACTCCAGCCGGTCCTTGTAGGTCTCTATGGTGGTTTGTTGCATCTTTCGGCGCCGTCCGGACGATCAGCTAGTTGGCGAGTTGCCCGCACATTCCCCGCTGGGGCGCTCCGCAGCCGCAAGGGCCGGTCTCCTTGAGGGCGGATTCCATGGAGCCGCCGCCGACCGCGAATGAGGAGAAGAGCTGCTCGAAGCGTTCTCCGCTGCAACTGGGACACTCGGCATCGTTCTGGGTGCCCAGGACGATCTGTTCGAAATGAGTCTCGCAATCCAGACAGCGGTATTCATAAATCGGCATCGTGCGATTATACCGCAACTGCCCGGCGTCAAGAAGATGCGACCGGCGAGGATCTCCGGACCGGGACGTCCCTCACCGAAGGCCCCTCGTAGATCTGCCGCGGCCGGGCGATCTTCTGTTCCCGGTCCCGCGCCAACTCCTCCCATTGAGTCAGCCAGCCGGCCGTTCTGGCCAGGGCGAAGAGGACGGTGGACATTGAAGGAGGGAAGCCGAGAGCCTGGTAGATCAGCCCGGAATAGAAGTCGACGTTGGGATAGAGCTTCCGCGAGATGAAGTAGTCGTCCTGCAGCGCGATCCTCTCCAGTTCCAGAGCCACGTCGAGAAGGGGATCCGACCCGGTCACTTCGAAGACCTCGTGGGCCAATTGTTTGATGATCTTGGCCCTGGGATCGTAGTTCTTGTAGATCCGGTGCCCGAAGCCCATCAGGCGGATTTCGCCTCCCTTGACCCTCTGCACGTGTCCGGGCACCCGGTCCTTGGACCCGATTCCCTCCAGCATCCGGATGACCGCTTCGTTGGCTCCTCCATGCAGGGGACCGGACAACGCCCCGATGGCGGCCGCGGTCGTCAGATACGGGTCGCACTGGGAACTGCCGACGCCTCTCATGGCGCTGGTGCTGCAGTTCTGCTCGTGGTCGGCATGCAGGATGAACAGAGCGTCCATCGCCTTCTCGAACACGGGTTCCGGCGTCCGGTCGAATGCCATCTGCAGAAAGCTCCCGGCATAGGAGAGTCCGTCCGCGGGAGCGGTCAGCGGCAAGCCCTGGAGGCGGCGAAAGATCTGGGCCGACAGGGCCGGGACCTGAGCCAGGAGCCGATGGAGCTGGCGCAGGCGCACCTGCGGGTCCAGCACGGAACGGCCTCGGGGGTAGAAACTGGAGAGGGAGGCCACCGCCGTCGCCAGCATGGCCATGGGAAATCCTCCGGGAGGGAAGCTCCGAACCAACTGCAGGACGGCCGGCGGCAACTCGATATGCTTGCGGATATCGTCACTCCATTGCCGGAACTCGGCTTCGTTCGGAAGCTCCCCGTACAGGAGCAGGTACGCCACCTCAAGATGGCTGTACTCTCCCACGAGTTGCTCTATGGGGTAGCCGCGATAGCGCAGGATGCCCTTGTCTCCGTCGATGTAGGTGATGGTGCTCCGGCAGGATGCCGTATTGAGGAAGGAGGGGTCGTATGCCATGAGCCCGAAGTCGTCCTCCGACGTCTTGATCTGACGAAGCTCTATGGCGCGAATCGTACCGTGCGAAACAGCCAGCTCATACTGCTTCCCGGTCCGGTTATCGGTAATGGACAGACTCTCGTCGGGCATTATGAAACCCTTTTGACAGGTACGGGTATTGATCTGAAGAGACGCTCACGAGACGGTCGAGCCTGGGGAATCCGCCGCCCGGTAGTGCGCTCCGTGTCTCCTTCCGAATCGAGGCTATAGGATAGCCAACGAGAAGGCCAAACTCAACGCGCCTCACTCCTCCCGTTCCTGCTAGACTGGCGCCGGAATGAATCGGTTTGCCGGCCCTCTCGATCCGCAACCCGCTTCCCGGACTCTGGCGGTCCCGGCCGGCACCTCTTTCTCGAACCGTTTGGCGAAGGTCTGTGTTTCCATCGTGTGCCTGCTCGGTTGCGTACCCGCATTGGAAGGGGGGCGGACGCTGCGCATCAGGGGTCTGGACTATTCCTTTCTGGTGACCGAACCGCCGGGCTGGACCATCGACGTGGGGTCGGCGATTCAGGTCGCCAACTTCGTCATGCACCCGGAGGGGACTCAGTGGAGAGAGGCCGATGTCGTCGCCTTCTCCCGGTTCTTTCCCAGGAATCAGGACGAGGACCTGGAGAATTTCCTGCAGTCCGAACTGGCCGGGCAGGAGGTGCTCTGTCCGAAGCTGGAGATCAGTGACCTGCGCCTGGAATTGGAGTTGAATCCTGAGACGCGCAAACGGCCCAGAGTCGTGGCCAAGTTGTGCGCCTGCCCCGGAGTCAAACAGGAAGTCGTCGCCTTTACCGAAGTCCCGGACTACTTCGTCATCTTCGTCCTGTCGGCTCGCGACGAGGCATCGATTTCCAAGGCGCTTCCCATTTTTCAGCAGTTGATCTCGTCGTTTCGCTGGCTGGGCCGGCCTCGATCCTCCGTCGAGTTGCTCAGATCCAGTCCGTAAGTACCCCGAACCCAATGAGAATCCTCGTGCTTGGCGGCGGAGCGGTCGGCACCATGGTGTCGCGCCGTCTCGTCCAGGAGGGAAACGAGGTCGTCATCGTCGAGCAGCGGCGGGACTGCTGCGAACTGTTGGAAGAGAATCTGGACGCCAAGATCGTTCAAGGCAGCGCCAGCAGCATCCGGGTTCTGGAACGGGCCGGCATCCGGGAAGCCGAAATGCTGATCGCCGTCACCAGCAGCGACGAAGCCAACGTTCTCGGGTGCCTGATCGCCGAACGGCACTCCAACGTCAGGATCAAGGTGGCCCGCCTCCGGAGCCACGAGGTCGATGGCTGGAGGAAGATTTTCGACAGCTCCGGCTTGAAGGTGGATCTGGTCATCAATCCCGACCGCGAGACGGCGGATCGCATTCTTCGCGTGATCGGACTGCCGGGCATCTCCGACGTGCTGGAATTCGCAGAAGGCCGGGTGCGGCTCGTCGGGATGAACGTAGAACCGGACAACTGGGTCGTGGGCAAGAGCATGGCGGAACTGGATCGGAGTTCGCCGCCCAAGAACTCGCTGATGGCGATCATTTTTCGGGGACGCCGGACCCTGATACCCAGAGGAGGGGACAGGCTGCAGGCGGGAGACCATGTCTACATCGTGTGTCCGGCCGCCGAGACGGAATCGGTCTTCCGGTTCATGGGAGTCCAGCTTCCGAAGAAGGTGGAGCGGGTCTTCATCGTGGGCGGCCGGCAACTGGGAATCGAAGCGGCCCGCCGGCTGGAGCGGCGGGGAGTCCGGGTCAAGCTCTTCGAGAGGGATCCGGAGCAATGCCGGAAGCTCTCGACGCTGGTCGAAAGCACGGTCGTCGTTCATGGGGACGGGACCGACGAGAGGGTCCTGACGGAGCACGCCGTCGAGCATGTCGATGCCTACCTTGCCCTCACCGCCGAATCCGAGGTCAACATCATCGCCTCCCTCCTTTCCAAGAGGCTGGGGGCCCGCAAGGCGGTCGCACTGGTCAATCGTCTGGAGTTTCTCCCTTTGGCCCAGCGTCTGGGCATCAATTCCAGTTTCAGTACCCGCGTCGCCGCCGTGGACCGGATCCTCCAGTTCGTTCGCTCGGGCCACGTCCTTTCGGTCACGACTCTTCGCGAGGAGGAGGCGGAAGCCATCGAGCTGCTGGCGACGCCAGGCTCCAGATTTGTGGGAAGAAGCCTGCGCGAGATCCGCCTGCCTGCCGGGACCGTGGTGGGCGCCGTCAGCAGGCCCTCCGGAGAGGTCCTGGTCCCGAGGGGAGACGCCGTCATCCAGGCCGGTGACCGTGTGATCTTCTTCTGCCTGGAGAGCCTGGTGCCCTACCTGGAGTCTGCTTTCCTGCGGGAAGACAGACGTTGATTCGCTGGTCCAATCTCCTGAACCTCTTGGGGTTCTTCACCCTGGGCCTTTCCGCAGCCCTGTTGGCGTGCGTTGGCTTCGCACTGGCCAACGGAGACGAGGGTCTGATCCCGTTGGCGGTCTCGCTGGCGGTCGGCGTGACCTCCGGTGTGCTGTTGATCCTCGTATTTCGGCTCGGCGTGCGGACGTTGAGCCGGCGCGAAGGTTTGCTCCTGGTGGTGGCCACATGGCTGATTGCCGCTCTTTTGGGAGCTCTCCCGTTTTATTTTTCTTCCCATTTCCCCAGCTTCACCGATTCGGTCTTCGAGTCGGTCTCCGGTTTCTCCACCACGGGGGCCACGGTCCTGGCGGACGTGGAGGCCCTTCCGGCCAGCCTCCTGCTCTGGCGCTCGTTGACCCATTGGCTGGGCGGCATGGGCATCATCCTGCTGGGGGTCGCCATTCTTCCCCTGATCGGGGCCGGCGGCCGGGAGCTCTACCGGGCCGAGTTCTCGGGAGCCCGTTCGGAACGGCTGAGGCCCCGGATCGCGGAGACCGCGCTGGCGCTGTGGAAGATCTACATCGCATTCACGCTGGCCGGCTATGCGGCTCTGAGGTTTGCCGGTATGGGGAAGTTCGACGCTCTGTGCCACGCTTTTTCGACTCTGGCCACGGGCGGATTCTCCACCCGCAACGGAAGCATCGAAGCCTTCGCGAATCCTGCGTTGGAAATCGTCATTCTGCTCTTCATGGTCCTGGCGGGCATCAACTTCACCCGGCACTACCGCCTGCTGGTGGAACGCAGGGCCTCCACTTTCTGGGGAGACGTGGAACTGCGCCTCTATCTGATCGTCATCGGGGTCATGACGGCGGCCATGACGGCAACCCTGGTGCAGGTTTCGGAGATTTCTCCAGGAGAGTCCCTGAGATTGGCGTCCTTCCAAGTCGTCTCCATTCTGACGACCACCGGATTCTCGACGGCCGACTTTGAGGGGTGGAGTTCCTTCGCCCAAATCCTGCTCTTGGTTCTGATGTTCGTGGGCGGGTGCACCGGCTCGACGGCGGGAGGCATGAAGGTGGCCCGCATCGGACTCCTGTTCCGGGTCGTGGGCCGTGAGTTTCACCGGTTGGTGGAGCCTCACGGCGTCTTTGCCGTTCGTTTCGGCGGGAGAGCGATCCCGGAGAAGACGATCCAGAGTCTGCTCAACCTGGTCTATCTGGCGTTCCTGGTCAACTTCGCGGCCTGCTTGTGTCTGACCGCCCTGGGGATGGACGTGCTCACCACCATCTCCGCGGTGGCGGCCTGCATGTTCAACATTGGCCCCGGATTGGGGCAGGTCGGCCCCGCCGAACACTATGGGGACCTGCCGGCGGCGGCGAAGTGGGTCCTGAGCATCTGCATGCTGGCAGGCCGCCTCGAGTTCTACACGCTCCTGGTACTTTTCACTCGGCCCTTCTGGAGGATGTGATCCACGTGACACGATCGTGAAATTCCGCCACCGGCCGCTGCCGGCGGGGCACCCCGCGGGAGCTGGATTTTTGACAGGATCGGGGTTCGCAAATATACTGTGCATCTTCTGAAAACGTGGATTCGGGAGAATCGGTTTGTACGCAATCATTCGCAACGGCGGGAAACAATATCGAGTCGCCGAAGGGGACCGGGTCCGGCTGGAGCGCATCGCCGGAGAAGTGGGCGATGAGGTCAGTCTGGAGGACGTGTTGTTGGTCGGCCATCCCGATTCAATCCAGGTCGGCGCCCCGTCTCTGAATGACGTCCGGGTCACCGGGACCATCGTCGAGCAGGGCAAGGACCGCAAGATCACGGTCTTCAAGTTCAAACGCCGCAAGATGTATCGACGCAAGCAAGGTCATCGCCAGCGCTTCACCGAAGTGGAGATCGGGCCGATTCGGATCGCGGGAGAGGGCACGGACCAGGAGTAGATGCCATGGCACACAAGAAGGGGTTGGGCAGCTCTCGAAACGGCCGGGACAGCCATTCCAAGCGTCTCGGCGTCAAGCGATTCGACGGCCAGTTGGTGACGGCCGGCTCGATTCTGGTCCGCCAGAGAGGGACGCCCATCAAGCCCGGAAACAATGTGGGCCGGGGCCGCGATGACACCCTTTTCGCCCTCACTACGGGGAAAGTCCGGTTTCAGCGCCGGGGACGTTTGGGGCGGTTCGTCCACATTCTCAGCTAGCCCGCAGAATTCCGGAGATCGGACCCTGGATCTCCACTTTGCGTGCATGTTTCTGGACCACACCAGAGTTTTCGTCAAAGCCGGCGACGGGGGGAACGGTTGCCTGGCGTTCCGCCGGGAGAAGTTCGTTCCCCGGGGAGGCCCCAGCGGCGGCGACGGAGGGGACGGGGGAAACGTCTACTTCCGCAGCACCAACCATCTGAACACCCTGCTGCCGTTCCGCTACAAGCGGGAGTTCAAAGCCGGCAGCGGCTCTCACGGGTCCGGCTCCCAGCGGCATGGGAAGAAGGGCAAGGATCTGGTCATCGACCTGCCCGTCGGCACTCTGATCTATCTCGAGCCGACTCGCGAACTCCTATTCGATCTGGACGAACCGGGTCTGAGCCGGCTGGTGGCCCAAGGCGGCCGGGGTGGCCGGGGCAATGCGCGTTTCGCCACTTCCACCAATCAAGCGCCCAGGAAGTGGGAACCCGGCAGGGAGGGAGAGGAGAAGCACCTTCTGCTGGAGCTCAAGGTACTGGCCGACGTCGGGCTGATCGGACTCCCCAACGCCGGGAAATCGACTCTGATTTCGGTGATCTCCTCGGCTCGGCCCAAGATCGCCGACTATCCCTTCACCACTCTGACGCCCAACCTGGGAACGGTTTCACTGGAGGATTTTCGGACCTGCGTGGTCGCCGACATCCCGGGCCTGATCAAAGGCGCCCACGAGGGTCACGGTCTCGGCGACCAGTTCCTGAGGCACATCGAACGTTGCCGCGTCCTGCTTCATCTTGTGGACGTCACCGACTTCGGTCCGGAGGATCCCGTCGCCGCAGTGCGGACGATTCAAGAGGAGTTGGCGCTCTACGGAGCCGATCTGCCGGCCAAGCCACAGTTGGTGGCGGCTTCAAAGATGGATGCCGCCAACCTGGAGAAGGTGAGGAGGCTCCAGGAGCACTGCTCCCGGGAAGGTGTGCCTTTTGGCCGGATCTCATCGGTCCGGGGTGACGGAATCCAGGAATTGAAGCGGTCGTTGGCAGAGCATTTGGGAGTCGTCAAGGGTTGAGGGTCGGTATCTACGGGGGCACGTTCGACCCGGTTCACCGAACACATACGACTATCGCCAACCGGGTCCGGCGTGCGCTTTCGCTGGACCGGGTCCTGCTGATGGTGTCCCGCCTGCCTCCCCACAAGCGGCGGAACGGCCTGGCCGCTCAGCATCACCGCCATGCCATGGTCGCGCTGGAGACCCTGGAGGAACCCTATCTGTACGCTTCCGACTTCGAGCTCCGGCGCCGCGGGCCCAGCTACACCGTCCGGACCATGGCGCTTTTGCGCGAGAGCTACCCTCGCCACCGGTTTTGCTTCATCGGTGGCACCGATTCGTTGAAGGACATCCACATCTGGAAGGACCACGACGTCCTCCTCCGGGACAATTGCTGTGTCTTCGTGCAGCGAGTGGGAGCACGGGTCGAAATCGCAGACTTTCCGGAAATCCACCTGGAAGAGGTCACGGCAACGAGTTCCACAAGTCCGGAGATCCGGCCAGGTCACTCCTTCCTGGTGGACGTCGGGGTTGACGATCTCAGTTCGAGCCAAGTCCGGGAGAGCCTCGCCGGGCGGGGCCGCCTGCTGTCCCAGCAGGTTTCTCCCAAGGTTTTGCAGTACATTCGGAAGTACCACCTCTATGAAGACAACAAGAGAATTGCTGACCCTGGTCTGTGAGTCGATTCAAGAAAAGAAGGGAGAGGACGTCCGGGTCGTGGACATCTCCGAGATCTCGTCCTTCACCGACTTCTTCGTCATCTGCCAGGGAAACAACCAGCGACAGACTCAGGCGATCTGCGACGAGATCCGGCATCGCCTGCGGAACCAGGAGAAGGTCAGGCCCACTCATATCGAGGGTTACGAAGGAGGCGAGTGGATTCTCCTGGACTATCTGGACTTTGTGGTGCACATCTTTTCGCTACGTGCGCGAGCCTTCTACCAATTGGAGAAACTGTGGAGCGACGGCCGGCTGCTGGCGCCCACTCCCCAGTCCTGATCGCCGGATTTCGGGCGTTCACACTGCCCGGCCGCAACCGCCATGCCGGAACATGAACCTTTTTCGGAGCCTGTCGTATATTGAGATACACAAAGTAGTGGAGGTATGGCATGACACACAGCGACCTGGACTACTTCAAGAATCAGCTCCTGGAAAAAAAGACCGAACTCATCGACGTCGTCCACAAGACCGAGAGTTACGGCCGGGAGATGGACAGCGAAGCCGAGGCCATGGACATGGCGGATCGGGCCACCAAGTCCTACACCAAGGAGTTCATGTTCAGCCTCAGCAACCTGGAACGGCAATTAATCATCCAGGTTGAGGAGGCCCTGGATCGAATCCAGGACGGCTCCTATGGTGAATGCACCCACTGTGGCGAAACCGTGGGGCGCCGGCGGCTGGAGGCCTTGCCCTGGGCACTTCTCTGCGTCCGCTGTCAGGAACTCAAGGAGTCCGGCCGGCTCTTCTGACAGACCTCCTGGGGGATTCCCGACTCTCGTCGCAGGTTTTCCGGGTCAGACGTTCGGATTGGTGTGTCTTCCAGTCCGGAAACCAGATCCGGCGACGCAGGTGCCACGGTTCCGGGGCGGTCCCGGCGGACCTGGTGCGCGCCGCTCTTCCAAGTTTTCCAGGTCCTCTTTTTCCCCCAAAGCTGTGTCCTATGCAGCCGCTGGGTCGCCAATTGGGACGCCAGCCCCCTTTGTGCCGAATGCTTTCTGCGAGTGCCCCGGTTCCGGAGCAGCCTCTGTACGATATGCGGCGTACCTGCACCCACCGGGGATTTGCCGATTCCGAATCCGGAAACTGATCCCGGGACTCCAAGACGCTGCGCGAACTGCCGAGAGCAGCGAACCTTCCATCACTCGACCCGGGCCTGGGGACCGTACGCCGGAACCCTGAGAAAACTGATCCATCGCTTCAAGTTCTCCGGCCATCGCCGCCTGGCGCATCCTCTGTCTTCCCTGCTCGAGAAAGCCTACCGGGCACGGCCCGATCCCTTCTCCCCTTCCTGCCTGGTGCCGGTCCCTTCCCATCCGCGGCGCCGGAGAAAACGGGGATTCGACCAGACCCTCCTGCTGACTCGAACCCTGGCTCGAAGACTGGACCTGCCGGTGTTCCCGGGCCTTCGCAGGTCGCGTCCGACGCTTCCCCAGTCGGGACTCGACCTGAAGGCTCGAAGGAGAAATGTCCGCAACGCCTTCCGCCTCCGGCAGGCGCGGCGACTCAGGGGCGAGGATCTCGTCCTGGTGGACGACATCCTCACCACGGGCGCCACCGTCCGCGAGATTTGCAAGGTCCTCAAGCGGGACGGCAAGGCTGGCCGGATCCTGATCCTCACAGTGGCACGCGTGGTCCAACGGAGCAGCGAATGGACCGGCGACATCCCGGTCGCCGGGAGCGGCGACATCCTTGCCGCCGATGAGGAAAATTAGCGGGCACGCCAGTCCTCCCTCTACACAACCTCCAACCTCCTCTCCTGGAGAATCGCCCCGGCCTGGAACTAGACTGGCCGGCAGAATGTCTGAACGTATGCGAAAACAGGTCCAACGCACCGGACCGGAATCGACGCCACTAGCCGAGTGCGTGATCAACGTCAGCGAGGGCCGGGACCAGACCTGTCTCCGCGAACTGGCCCGGACCGCGGCGGCGCCGCCCGGCGCCGCTCTGCTCCACTGGGACGCCGACGTCGACCACCATCGGACCGTCTTCACCTTGGCAGGCTCCCTTCCGGGCCTTGAACAGGCCGCGGCGGCACTGTGCCGCCGGGCCGTCGATCTCCTGGACCTTTCCCGCCATCGGGGCGTCCATCCCCGGATCGGCGCCGTGGACGTCATTCCGTTCGTTCCCATCCGCGGAGTCTCCATGTCCGACTGCATCCGGAGCGCCCGCCGCCTGGGGAGCGCCTTGGCAGAAGAGATGCAGCTCCCGGTCTATCTCTATGAGCGGGCGGCGACCCGCCGGCCGCTAAGATCCCTGGCGGAGTTGCGGCGGGGAGGACTGGAGGCGCTGCGCCGGCGCATGGCCGGCGACCCGGACTGGACGCCCGACTTCGGCCCCCCGCGCCCCCATCCCACGGCCGGTGTCAGTTGCGTCGGAGCGCGGGACTACCTGATCGCCTACAACATGTACCTCGAAGATCCGGATCCGGCCGCGGCCCGCGAAGTGGCTGCCCGGATCCGGGAACGGGACGGAGGGTTGCCCGGCGTCAAGGCGCTGGGGTTGTGGATCGGGAGCCGGAACCAGGCGCAGGTCAGCACCAATCTCACCGACTACCGCAGGACTTCGCTGGTCCGGCTCTTCGAGGCTACGGACCGGCTTGCCCGCGCAAGGGGCACCCGGGTCTCCTCCTCGGAGATCGTGGGCCTGGCTCCCCGGGACGCTATGGACAGGGATGCGACGGCCCGGCTGCGGCTGGAAAACCCGGCGCCGGAGTCGATTCTGGAAAAGCGGATTGGACAGGCCTGGCCCGGAATCCACATCTGAGGCCGGACGGCCCGGCAGATGCGATTCCGTATTCCGTCGGCTACGGCTCGATGCCCCAGGCCCGCAACGCGTCTCCCTCGAGGCGGCTGTAGGAGAGCGTTTCTCCCACCGCCCCTTCGCGCCAAACGCTGTTGCCCCCGTCGCGTATGCCGTCCCGGTTCTTGATGATGGTGGCGAAGACGTTTCCGGGCGTCGGCCCCATTTTGGGCGAGAGGAGCAGATTGTCCCGGTCGTAGAACACGGCCAGGTCGATGACCGGGGCCCCTGAATCGGACCGGACCGGCAGTTGGAGGCCGGGCCCCAGCGTGAAATACATGACGTCTCCCGCCGCCGGAACCATCGAGCAGTTCTCGGGGCCCGGCTCTTCGGGAGCGAAGCCGGGGACCAGGATGTAGATCTCGTTGCTGGCGTACTTGGCGTGGTACACCTCTCCCTCCTGGGGGAGGGCATTCCAGACCGCCTCGCAGGTCCGGGGCGCCTTTTCGTCCAACAGAAGGGCGACGCAACTGATCCCGCGCTTCTTGAGAGTGATTTCGAGATATCGAGCCATAAATAGCTTTACCTCATTGCGATTCAGGATTGAACTACGGTTCGCCGGCGGACGGTTAGCTGGAACTGGCGGCGACCGGGTTTGACAACAGACCGATTCTCGAGATGTCCACCTCCACCCGGTCTCCCTGTTTGAGGTACTCCCCGGTGACGTTTCCGACGCCGGAGACGGTGCCGGTGCTGATCACGTCTCCCGGCTCCAGCATGACGATGGCCGAGATGTACTCGATGAGCGCGGCCACGGAAATCAGCATCTGGCTGGTGCTGTTGTGCTGCTTTCTGTCTCCGTTGACATAGGTGCTGATCATCAGGGTCTGGGGGTCCCGGATCTCGTCGGTGGTGACGATCCAGGGTCCCATGGGCGCCGCGGAATCCAGCCACTTCCCGTTGAGCCAATCGAACCACCTGTCCTGGGGGCGGTCCTCACTTCGGGGCCAGATCTTGAGCTTCCGCTCCGACACGTCATTCATGATGGTGTATCCGGCGACGTAGTCGAGAGCCTGGTCCCGGGAGACCTTTTTGCACCGCCGGCCCAG
Organism: Acidobacteriota bacterium; assembly: GCA_028874215.1. NCBI lineage: Bacteria > Pseudomonadati > Acidobacteriota > Acidobacteriota bacterium. The sequence continues at coordinate 33,584 of JAPPLF010000020.1, read as the reverse complement.
AACCACGGCCAGCTCTCCCTCCCAGTCCATGGCCCGGGCCACGGGTGGAATCCGGATGCTGTCCTCAGGACCGATCACGCAGGTGCTGGCGGGCTTCATGAAGAAGCGCGGGGTCTCCTTGTCCTGGGAGTCCATCTTCCCGCCGCCTTCCTCGATGTGGTCCTGGAAGTTGCCGGCGAGGCAGAAGAGCTTCCGGGGAACCGGCACCGGAGCCCGCAGGCGCACGCCGGAAAGGGGGTGCGCAGCGGATCCGTCCAGGCCTTCCCGGACGGCCTTGTCGGCAGCCTCCCGGGCCTGGGTCCCATGTTCCAGAAAGTCGATCATGTCGCGGAAGAACGCGTGGGGAGGCCGCTCTTCCTTGCGGGCCAGCTCGGCGTCGGCGGCAGCGAGGTCCACGACCCGTCCGTCGTCCGTGGCTACGGCGACGAAGGACCGGTCCTCCAGGCTGCACGTGGCTAGTTTCATATCGTTTCTCCTTGCGAGTACGGGAGCCTGCTCCCGGCGTCCTCACGCTCTGATCAATTCGGTGTAGGGTAGCAGCCGCTCTCGCAGTGTAAAGCATGGTGAGCCTGGATGCGATTCTCAAGTTTCGGGAAATTCGGGTTATAATTCCTGGGAGTCTCAGATTGGCGAAAAAAGAAGAGGGAAGGCCGCGAAAGGGTTGGCGGCACGCCTTTGCCGTAGATACGCCAACCGAATTCCAACCCACGGACGAGCAGCGCCAGGTGGCCGACGGGATCTGCCGGGAGCTGGTGCGACGCCGGCTGGCGACGCCGGCTCTCATGTTTCTTGAAATGTCCCGGCCCCTCAACTTCCTGGGTTCCCAGCTCTTGCATTTCCTTTCGCCCGTGCTCTCGGGGCTCACCCAGTCCCACGGGCACCGGCACCTGGCCGCCTTTCTTGAGCATCGGGGCTCGGTGGACTATCTTTGTCGCCGGATCGAAGAACTCGACTCGGCTGGCAAATGAAGCAGATCGATCCCGACTCCGTCAACGTGATCCTGGCCACCGACTGCGGGAGCACCACCACCAAAGCCATCCTTATCCAGAAGGTCGACGGAGAGTACCGGCAGACCCACCGGGGCGAGGCTCCCACGACCGTGGAGGAACCGGCGGCCGACGTCACCCTGGGGGTCGTCAACGCCGTCGCCGAAGTGGCCGAAATGGCCGGGCGCCGTCTCATCGACGATGCGGGCCGGATCCTGAGGCCGGCGACCGGCGGCGAAGGATGCGACCTCTACATCTCCACTTCCAGCGCCGGCGGCGGCCTCCAGATGATGGTGGCCGGCGTGGTCCGGGAGATGACCGCCGCCAGCGCCAAGCGGGCGGCCCTGGGGGCCGGCGCCATCGTCATGGACGTTCTGGCCTCCAATGACCGCCGCCTTCCCCACGAGCAGATCCACCGGATCCGGGAGCTGCGGCCCGACATGGTGCTGATCTCGGGCGGAACCGACGGCGGAACCACCCGCCACGTCGTGCAGATGGCCGAGCTCATCGCGCCGGCCCGGCCCCAGCCCCGCTTCGGCGCCGAGTACCGGATGCCGGTGATCTTCGCGGGGAACCAGGACGCGGCGCCGCTGGTGGAGCAGACCTTCGACGAATCGGTCCAGCTCTCCATCGTTCCCAACCTGCGTCCGGTCCTGGAACGGGAGAATCTGGGACCGGCCCGGGACAGGATCCATGACCTGTTTCTGGAACACGTCATGGCCCATGCCCCCGGGTACGACCGGCTGATCCGTTGGACCGACGCCCCCATCATGCCCACGCCGGGTGCGGTGGGGAACATCCTCCAGAGGATTGCCCAACAGCAGCGGATCAACGTGGTGGGCGTGGACATCGGCGGAGCGACCACCGATGTCTTCAGCGTCTTCGACGGCACCTTCAACCGGACCGTGAGCGCCAATCTGGGAATGAGCTACTCCATCTCCAACGTGTGCGCCGAGGCGACGCTGCCCTCCATCCTCCGTTGGGTCCACCTGGAGATGGAGGAGGGGGAACTGCGAAACCACGTCAAGAACAAGATGATCCGGCCCACCACGATTCCCCAGACCCGGGAATCCCTCTTCTTCGAGCAGGCCGTGGCCCGCGAGGCGTTGCGCCTGGCCTACGACCAGCACAAGCAGTTCGCCACCACGCTCAAGGGGGTGCAGCAGCAGAGGACCGTGGGAGATACCTTCAGCCAGGAGGCCAGCGGCCAGACCCTGGTGGACAATATGAAGCTGGATCTGTTGGTGGGTTCGGGCGGAGTCCTCTCCCACGCTCCGCTGATGCAGCAGACAGCGGCGCTCCTGGTGGACGCCTTTCAGCCCGAGGGGATCACCTGGCTGGCCAAGGACAGCATCTTCATGATGCCCCACCTGGGCGTGCTGGCCCAGGTCCATCCGGAGGCGGCGCTCCAGGTGTTCCGGAGGGATTGCCTCATCTCCCTGGGAACCTGCGTTTCCCCCAGGGGAACCGGCGCCTGGGGCAGCCCGGCGTTCCGGTACGCCATCTCCGGCGGTCTGGAGGAGGAGGGCGTCCTCTCCTTCGGCGAAGTCAGGAGGCTGCCGTTGGGCCTGGGAGCCGGCGCCCGAATCGTGGTGGAGCCGGCGCGGAAGGTGGACGCGGGGGCGGGTCCCGGCCGGCCCGTGGAGGGTGAGCTCAGGGGTGGGACGGTGGGAGTCCTGCTGGACGCCAGAGGCCGCCCTCTGTCGCTGCCCGACGATCGAGAGGCCTGCCGCAAGGCCATGGCCCAATGGGTCCGGGATCTGGATCTGGTCCCCCCGGTCCCGGCATAGGAGTGGCGAGGTCGACGCAGTATGGCCCACGCTTACACGCCCGGTCTGAAGGTCAGTCCCCGCACCCGATACCGGTGCCGCCGGATCCTGCCCATCAAGGGCGAGGTTCTGGTTCGCGCCGGACAGCGGGTGGGTTCCCGGGACGTGGTCGCCCAGACCTTCATGCCGGGGAACATCACCCCGGTCAACGTGGCCAACCTCCTGTCGCTGCCTCCCGCGGACGTCCCCGAATGCATGCTCAAAGAGCCTGGTATGCGAGTGGAAACCGGCGAGGCGCTGGCCCGGACCAAGGGCATATTCGGGATGTTCAAGTCGGAGTGCAGGGCCAGGGTCTCGGGGACCATCGAGTCCATTTCCCAGGTCACGGGTCAGGTCATCATTCGCGGAGAACCGATCCCGGTCCGGGTCCTGGCCTATCTGGCCGGCCAGGTGGCCGAAGAGATCCCGGGAGAAGGAGTCGTGCTGGAGTCGGACGCCACCCTCATCCAGGGGATCTTCGGGATCGGGGGCGAGGCGTTCGGACCGGTGCGGATGGCCTGCCGGGACGAGAAGGAAGAGTTGACGGCCGGCCGGCTGGACGAGGGGATGCAGGGCGCCGTCGTCGTGGGCGGCAGCCGGATGACGGGAGGCGCCGTCCGCAAGGCGTTTCGGATCGGAATCTCGGCTCTGGTCTCGGGAGGCATGGACGATGCGGACCTGAGGCAGATCCTCGGCTACGACCTGGGGGTCGCAGTCACCGGATCGGAACCGGTGGCCACGACCCTGATCATCACCGAGGGTTTCGGAACCATCGCCATGGCCCGCAAGACATTCCGGTTGCTGGCCTCCCGGGAAGGGGACCCGGCGTCGGTCAACGGCGCCACTCAGATCCGGGCCGGAGTCCAGCGGCCGGAAATCGTGATTCCGTCGCCTGACGGAACCGCGGGTGAAGTGGACGCCGCTCGCCCTGCCGGCCTGCTGGAATTGGGGACGCCGGTCCGGGTCATCCGGGACCCGCATTTCGGATTGATCGGCGTGGTTTCCGGGCTGCCGGCAGAACCCCGGATCCTGGATTCCGGTTCGCGGGCGCGGGTCCTGGAGGTACGATTGGAGTCGGGCCGCCGGCTGGTGGTGCCGCGGGCCAACGTGGAACTGATTGAGGCGTGATTACGATGGACAAATCGATTTTCTTGTCGGTGCTGGCCGCCGGTCTCGTCCTTGGGGGCGGGGCCTCCCCGATCCTGGCCCAATCCCCCCGGCCGCCCGGTGATGTCCGGGCCGCCGACTTTCCCAACGACGCCGGGGAGGCGGTGCGGGTCGAGTGGGAGTTGTCCCCCGACGACCAACCCCGGCCCGCCGAACGATTGGTCGTTGCCTACGAGATCCTGAGGCGCGAAGCGGGCGAGGAGGCGTTCGTCAGGATCGGAGAAGAGACCTACCAGACCCGGTCCTTCAAGGACGACCGGTGCACGCGGGGAGCCAGCTACTTCTACCAGGTTGTGGCGTTGGGCCCGGACGGCGCGCGATCGCCCGCCGCCGCCACCGTGAGTCCGGTGACGCCGGTGATGCAGTACTTCGACTTTTCCCAATTCTGGTTCGGCGTGGTCCTGCTGATCGTGGGGGGCAGCGTCGTTTATTTCATCCAACTGGCCCGGAGCGGACGGGAATTGAAGGTCCGCCGGATCGCCGGGCTGGAAGCGGTGGATGAGGCAGTGGGGCGGGCCACCGAGATGGGCCGTCCCTGCCTTTACGTCCCGGGAATCCTGGACATCAACGACATGCAGACCCTCGCCGGCGTGACGGTCCTGTCGCGGGTGGCGGGACTGACGGCCGAGTTCGACGCCCGGCTGGACGTGCCCACTTCCCGTTCCCTGGTCATGACGGCCTGCCGGGAGACCGTGGAGGCGGCCTACCTGGGGGCGGGCCGTCCCGATGCCTTCAACGAAGACTCGGTCTACTACCTGACGGACGAGCAGTTCGGCTACGTGGCCGGCGTCACCGGGAAGATGCTCCGGGAGCGGCCGGCGGCCTGCTTCTACATGGGCGCGTTCTTTGCCGAGTCGCTGATTCTGGCCGAGACCGGAAACGCCGTCGGCGCCATCCAGGTGGCCGGGACCGCCATGCCCTCGCAGCTCCCCTTCTTCGTGGCGGCGTGCGATTACACCCTCATCGGGGAGGAGCTGTTCGCCGCCTCGGCCTACCTCTCCGGGGAGGGCCACCAACTGGGCAGCCTCAAGGGCCAGGACGTGGGAAAGGTCCTGGGTGGAACGCTGGTGGTGGTCGGATGCCTGCTCTCCACCGTCGCGGTCCTGACCGATGCTCCGGTTCTGGGCCAGGTGCTGACGTATCTGACCGACAACGTCCTGGGCAACCAGGGCTGGTAAGGAAAGCACGCTATGAAGAGAACTCTCCCCCTGCTCATTGCCGCGGTGACGGGATTCGTCCTCATCGGCGCCCACTTCGTTCCCTACACCCAATCGTGGGGCGAAGAGGCCATGATCTGGTTCGACATCCTGGCCGCAATCGCCTTCATTCTGGGAGGCGCCAACCTGGTGAAGCTCAACCTGCAGAAGATCTCGGACCGGCGGGCCGGCTGGGGCTACGCAGCCGTCACCGTCATCGCCTTCTTCCTGACCCTGGTGGTGGGCATGGCCAAGATGGGCGTCCACCCCAGCGCCCAGTTTCCCCAGTTCGCCTGGTCGGGGGACTACGTTCAAGAGGGCAGCTCTTTCTGGTTCATCTACCAGTATGCCTTCTATCCCCTGGGGGCCACCATGTTCGCCCTGCTGGCCTGCTTCATCGCCTCGGCCGCGTTCCGGGCCTTCCGGGCCAAGAACACCGAGGCCATCATCCTGCTCTCCACCGCCTTCATCGTTCTGGTGGGAAGGACGTACGCCGGCACGGCGTTGACGGGATGGCTGCCCGAGCCTCTCCAATTCGCCAACCTCTCCGAGACCATCATGAACATCTTCAACCTGGCCGGGAACAGGGCCATCACCATCGGGATCGGCTTGGGCGTGGTCTCCCTTTCCCTGAAGATTCTGCTGGGCGTCGATCGCTCCTATCTGGGAACGGAGGAATAGCCCATGAAGGTCACCGAATTCTTGCGCAACCTGGACCGGCGCTGGATCTTCCTGCTGATGCTGTTGTCCATCCTGATTCCGCTTCTGTTCGGGATCCGGTTTCCCGAGAGTCCGTCGCCCATGGTCCTGAACGTCCGTTCGGCCATCGAAGAGCTCCCCGAAGGCTCGGACGTCCTCATGGCCTGGGACTTCGACCCCGCCAGCCGGGGCGAGCTGAGCCCCATGGCCGCCGCTTTCGTCCGCCACTGCGCCTACAAGAAGCACAAGCTCTACTTCCTGACGCTCTGGGCCACCGGCGGACCGTTGATCCAGGAGAGCATCGACCTCCTGAATCGGGAGTTTCCCGGCTACGAATACGGGCGCGATTACGTGAACATGGGGTTCCGTCCCGGCAGCGAGGGGGTCATCAAGGTGGTGGTGGGGGATCTGAAGAAGCTCTTCGCCAACGACGTGGACGGGACCAGCCTGGACGAGCTGCCGCTCACCAGGAATCTGAAGAACATCCGCCAGATGGACCTCATCGTCAACGTGAGCGCGGGCTATCCGGGCACCAAGGAGTGGGTGCTCTATGCCGCGACCCCCTACGACCTGAAGATCGTCGGGGGGACCACTGGAGTCACGGCCCCGTCGCTGTATCCCTATATTCCGTCACAACTGACCGGCCTGCTGGCGGCCATCAAGGCGGCGGCCGAGTACGAGCAGGCGGTCATCGACCTCTATCCCGCCTTGGCGGACAATGACACGGCACAGGAGGGACTGCGGCGCATGGGCCCGCAGCTCCTGGCCCACATGCTGGTGCTCCTGCTCATCGTTTTGGGCAACGTCATCTACTTCTGGGAGCGGCGAAAGGGGGTGGCGTCATGAGCCGGTCCGGATGGGTTTGGATGGCATTGATGGTGGTGGCCGGGATCTACCTGCTGGTGAGGCTGGCCACGGGAGGCATGGGGATGGTCTACGTTCAGGACCAGCCCGTGGAAGTCCAGGAACCGGGCCAGGAATCGTGGAGCCGGGCCGTGGGAGTGGATCCCAAGCGGCAGGGAGAAGAGGGGGTCCGCGTGAGTTGGTCCCGCACCGCGGGGAACTGGCTGGCCGCCCTCTTCACGCTCTGCATCCTCTCCTTTCTTTACGGCGACAACCCCCTTTACAAACTGGCGGAAGCCGTCTTCGTCGGGGTCTCGGCGGCCTACTGGATGGTCGTCGGGTTCTGGACCGGAATGGTTCAGAACCTCTTCAGCAAGCTGGCTCCCGATCTGATCCGGAGTTCGCTGCTTCCGGGCCTCCCCGAATCCCAGGAGCAGGAACTCATCTACCTGTTTCCGCTGCTGCTGAGCGTCCTGATGTTGATGCGGCTCTCGCCGGTTGGGGGCTGGATCTCCCGCTGGGCCCTGGCCTTCTTCATCGGCGCCACCGCCGGGATCCGGCTCCTGGGCTACCTCCAGAGCGACTTTCTCCGGCAGATCCAGAGCACGATACTTCCCCTGGTGGTGGTCGGGTCCCAGGGATTCGATTTTTCGGCCTCCATTCAGAACCTGACCATTGTGGTGGGAGTCTTGTCCTGCCTGACCTATTTCTTCTTTTCCATCGAACACAAGGGGATGGTGGGCGGCGTCTCGCGCCTGGGAATCTGGTTCCTCATGATCACCTTCGGGGCCGGTTTCGGCTACACGGTGATGGGGCGCATCGCCCTGATGGCCCAGAGGCTGGAGTTTCTCGCGGACGATTGGCTCTGGATCATCGATCCGGCGAGCCGGCGGCTCGGCATGTAGGCTTCGGTTTTCGAGTAAGGAGCGATCCATGAAATCGATTTTGCGGATATTCGTATTGCTGGTTCTGGCGGGCGGGTCCGGCTTCGGGGCGTCGGGCCACGGAAAGAAGGCTGCCGATTCCGACCCGGCTCCCGACCTGGGAAACCGCCTGGAGCTTTTCGTCGACGACACTCTCATCGAGTCCATGGATGGGGTGGAGTTGGAGGTCCAGCAGCCCCGGCGCGCCGAGAAGGTCTTCGTCTTCGACCAGCCCTGGGAAGGGAATATTCCCTTCCACGTGGCGGTCTTCAAGGACGGCGAAATCTACCGCATGTACTACCGGGGCAGCTCCGCGGTCGACTACATCCACCGGGAAGAGCTGGAGCCGGGGGAGACCTGGGTCGCCGCCCACGAGAAGGTCGTCTGCTACGCGGAGAGCCGCGACGGCATCCACTGGACCCGTCCCTCATTGGGGCAGGTGGAGTTCGAGGGCTCCCGGGACAACAATATCCTGGAGGTCCGGGGCGCCGCCAAGCTGAATCCCTTCCGGGACGACAATCCGGCGGCTCCGGCGGAGGCCCGCTACAAGGCGGTGGCCTTCGCCAAGCCCGGGAACCATCGGGGTCTCGTGGCTTTGGCCTCTCCCGACGGCATCCGCTGGAGCTGGATGCGTGAGATTCCGGTCCTCACCGACGGCGCCTTCGACTCCCACAACGTGGCTTTCTGGGATGGCGAGCGGGGGGTCTACGTGGCGCTCTACCGGGATTTCCTCCACGGGGTGCGGACCCTGAAGTACGCTACCTCGAAGGACTTCGTGGAATGGTCCGAGGGCCGGTGGGTGGACTACGGCGACGCTCCCACCGAACATCTCTACACCAATGCCACCGTGCCCTATTTTCGGGCGCCCCATATCTACCTGGCCTTTCCCAAGCGCTTCGTCACCTACCGCATTCCCCAACATCTGGATCCCACCCCTGCCGCGGAATGGCCCGGCCTCTCCGACGGTGTCCTCATGAGCAGCCGCGACGGCGTCCATTGGCACCGCTTCATGGAAGCCTTCATCCGTCCCGGAAGGGAACGGCGTAACTGGATCCACCGGAACGGTTTGGTTGCCCGGGGCATCGTCCCCACGGCGCCGGGGGAGCTTTCCCTCTACCTGGTGCAGCACTACACCTATCCGTCGGCCCACCTGCAGCGCGTCGTGGTCCGGACCGACGGCTTCGCCTCCGCCAGCGCCGGCTATCCGGGAGGCGAGCTGATCACGAAACCGTTCCGTTTCAGCGGAGAGAACCTGGTCCTGAACTACTCCACTTCCGCGGCCGGCTCCATTCAGGTGGAGGTCCAGGACGTCAACGGCAATCCGGTGCCCGAACTCTCGCTGACCGAATCGGTCCCCATCTGGGGGGACGAGCTGGAGGGGAAGGCGGGATGGATCTACGGAGGCAAGGTTCGTCCGAAACCCCTCCGCCGGGTCGCCGGGAAGACGGTCCGCCTGCGCTTCGTCCTGCAGGACGCCGATCTCTATTCGTTCCGGTTTCGGTAGGGCGCGACCCTTGCGGCCGCCCTCCCGGTTTCTCGCTTACGGCCGGAACTGGAACGAAAAGAGCTTGGCGTTTCGTATCTCGAATCGCAGTTGGATGGGGGTTCCGGCCAAGGCTCCCAATTCCGTCCTGCCCCGCCAGCTCATGACGTGCTTCCCGGTCACCCGGGCCGGATCGGACTCGTCCAGGGTATAGCCCGGGATCGGATGGTAGTCGTTACCGATGATCTCGACCCGGACCTCGGGTTGTCCCGCGCCGTGGTTGTGCTTGGCGGCTTCCAGGTTCACCACCAGGCGGCGGCCCTCGAAGCTGAGGAAGCGGGTCGTGAGGAAACCAGGGTGGATCTTGCCGGCGTCCACGGAGACGAAACCGTCCTCGCGAACCGTGGCCAGGGCCACGGCGAACATGGCCCGGTCTCCCTGGGCGTGGAGCGATTCGGACCCTCTCCAGTTGCCTCCGTAGTAGTAGATGCGGATCTCGCCGTCACGGACCATGGGCTGGTGCACGTAGATGGTGCTCTCGTCGAAGTCTCCCTTGTCGCCCACCTGCAGGAAGGGCTGGCGGTATTGCCGCTCGAACCGGATTCCATCCCGGCTGAAGGCCAGTTGGGGGTAGTGCAGAGTGTTCGTGGTGCGGAAGATCCAGGGCAGTCCGATGTAGATCCCCTCGTAGGCCATCACCGGCATGGAGTAGAACTCCGTGTCGGGAAAGTCCAGTTCATCCTGGATCAGGACGTTCTGGTCCGGGGTCCATCGGGTCATGTCCGGACTCTCGGCCCGGCCGATGATCCGCTGCCCCTGGGGGCAGCCCCGGTGCAGGCACTGCTCCATGAACACGGCGTAGACTTGCCGGATGGGATCCCAGCCCATGTGTTGGGTGGGTCCCCAGCGGCCTATTTTGGGAGCGGTGTCGATCACCGGGTTGTTCTCGTAGGGCGTCCACTCGAAGCCGTCGGGCGAATAGTAGAGGCTCTGCCGCATCCCCGGCTTGATTCCCGGCTTCCACACGGTGGGAGTAGTGCCCTCGGACCTCATGGCCTTGTAGCGCTTGGCGGGATCGGTTTCGTGCTCGTCCCGAAAGAGGGGGACCAGGGTGCCGGGCGGCAGAAGGTTGTTGTCGCGGGAGCCCTCGAACTCCACCTGGCCCAGATTGGGTTTCTCCCATTGGATGCCGTCCCGGGAGGTGGCGTAGCAGAGAAGCCAATCCTCGCCGCCGGCGTATTGCCTGTAACCGTAAACCTCCTCCGCCTTGCTGCGAACTGCTTTTCCGTCGACCACGCTCCAGTCCCAGCGGTAAGGCCTGAGCCGATCGGCGCCCCCTTTCTGGGACTCGAACGCTCCGGTGACCCGGTACCACATCCGGTACATGCCCTGATCCGGGTCGTAGATGATCCGTTGGAGCCCGATGTAATGACCCTCCCAGGGCCGGTCCTGCTTCAAAAGGGGGTTTGCCGGATGTTTCACGGCCGGGTTGAGGATCTGCTTGACGTGGCTGAGACTCTCGATGACGTGGTCGTCGATGAAGAGCTGTTTGTTTCCACCGATATGAAGCAGGCCCGCAGATCCCGCCGCCGCCGTCCCCGCCAAGACAAGGCATGCCGCCAGGACACCCGCGGCGAACCGCCAGCCGGTTTCGGCGCCGGCCGGGGACCCGCCAATCTCACTGTTCGACCATCCAAGGCGCCTCTGCTGCATATGTCGACCTCCCTGCACCAACCTATGGACGACCGGGAAGGGTGTCAAGAAACGCGGATCGGCAATCGCGCATTGCCAATACGAGTTCGGCTTCGAGACCCTGTCTCTTGAACCCAACCCCCTGCCGGGCAATAATCGGCGGACTGGAGAGAGGACCGGACACGAGAAACCATGAAGGAGATAAAGAGACATGCATGAGAGGCGATGGAGCTGTTGTGCGTTTTTCTTGTTGTTGCTTTCGCTCTCCTGTAGCGCGCCTGTCACTGATGAACCGGATTTGGCGGAGCCGCCGGCGGCTGAAGAGGCCGTGGCCGATGCGGGCGACAAGATAACCGCCGAGGAAGCGGCCGGCGATGCTGTGGATGTGACCCCGCCGGAACCGGCCAAGAAACCCGACGAACCGAAACCGGAGCCCGTCAAGATGGACAAACCGCCCCGGCCCATGAAAGGGCCCAATCCTGCTCTGAGGAATCCCTCGCTGGCTGACGCGAAGGCTCCCGCCAGTTTCAAGGCCAGATTCGAGACCACCAAGGGGGACTTCGTGGTCGAGGTGACCCGGGAATGGTCGCCTCGAGGCGCGGACCGTTTCTACAACCTGGTGAAGATCGGCTACTTCCGGAACATCGCCTTCTTCCGGGTGATCGAGGGGTTCATGGCCCAGTTCGGCATGCATGGCGATCCGGCCATCGGGCAGAAGTGGAGCGCCGCCAACATCCAGGACGACCCGGTGGTGAAGTCGAACCAGCGGGGCTACATTTCCTTTGCCAAGACCAACATGCCCCACTCCCGGTCGGTGCAGTTCTTCATCAACTACAAGGACAACGGGAGCCTGGACAGCTACGGCTTTTCTCCCTTCGGCCGAGTCATCGAAGGGATGGAGGTGGTGGACTCCGTCTACAAGGGGTACGGCGAGGGGGCTCCTTCGGGCAGAGGGCCGAGTCAGGGGCGGATTCGAGCCGAAGGGAACGGTTATCTCAAGCGGGATTTCCCCAAGCTGGACTACATCAAGAAGGCGACGCTGCTGAACTGAAACTGCAGCCTACCCGCACCCCGCCGTCCCGAACTTCAGCGGCGGGCATCTTGGTATACTTTTTTTCCACGAAAGACGGAGGTGTGCCGTGTCGGGCGATTTGAACGTAGCCATCGTAGGTGCGACCGGAGCCGTCGGGCAGGAATTTGTCCGCCTCCTGGCCGAGCGGCGTTTTCCCGTGGGCCGGCTCAAGCTTCTCGCCAGCCGCCGCAGCGCGGGCAAGACCATTGAATTCCAAGGAATTCCCCACACCGTCGAGGAACTGACGGAGGACAGCTTCCGGGGCTTGGAACTGGCCCTGTTCAGCGCCGGCGCGTCCATCAGCCGGAAGTTCGCTCCTCTGGCCGCCGAGGCCGGCGCCACCGTCGTCGACAACAGCTCGGCCTTTCGCATGACTCCGGGGATTCCGCTGGTGGTCCCGGAGGTCAACCCCAAAGCCTTGGAGGGCGTGCAGTTGGGCAATGGCGGCATCATCGCCAACCCCAACTGCTCGACCATCATCATGATCGTCCCGGTGACTCCCATACACCGGGCCGTCGGGGTGCGGCGCATCGTGGTGAGCACCTACCAGGCCGCCAGCGGCGCCGGAGCCGCCGCCATGGCCGAACTGGAGCAGCAGACCCGGGAAGTGCTGTCCGGCCGGGCCCCCAAGTGTGAGATCTTCCGGCAGCAGTACGCCTTCAACCTCTTCAGCCACGACTCGGCAATCGGCCCCGAGGGGTACAACACGGAGGAGACGAAGATGGTTCGGGAGTCCCACAAGATCTGGGGCGACTCCTCGGTGGCCATCACCGCCACCTGTGTCCGGGTTCCGGTCATGCGCGCCCATGCCGAGAGCATCAACCTGGAGCTCGAGGAGGCCCTCGATGCGGAACAGGCCAGGAGTCTGCTGGAAAACGCTCCCGGAGTCTCGATTCTGGACGACCGGACCGGCAACCGATTTCCGACGCCCCTGGACGCATCGGGCCGGGACGATGTCTTCGTGGGCCGGATTCGCTCCGACATCAGCCGGTCGGGGAAGAACGGAGTCCACGGGCTGGACCTGTTCGTCTGCGGGGATCAGATCCGCAAGGGGGCGGCCCTCAACGCCGTCCAGATCGCCGAACGACTGGTTGGAGACCGGACCCGCCGCTCAGGCCGGCGCGTCAAGGTGAGCCTCAGCCGATGAGCGCAACTGAAGGCGCGTGGAGCCAAGTGGCGTCGCCGACTCGGCGGCAGTTGCTGGGGCGCATCCTGGGACTGGGCGCCGCAGGTCTTCTGAGCGGTTGCCGTCCCGCGGCTGAGGAGCCTTCCGATTCCAAATCGAACAGCGAGGACACCATGAAGCTTTCCCTCTCGGCACGCGTGGCCGAATCCTTCAGCTCCAAGGAAAGGGCGGACCTGACCCTGGACCAGATCATCGGCCTGGCTCAGGAGCACGGATATGAGGCGATCTGCATGAGAGCCTCCCAGGTGGGCACCCATTCGCCGCCGGAGAGAGTCCGGGCAGCCGCCCGCTCCATCGCCCAGGCGGGTCTGACCGTCTCCATGGTCACCGGCGATTTCGCGGTTCCCCGAAACGATGAGCAGGGGCCCAAGGGACTCCGGAACATCACCCCCTACCTGGACCTGACCGAGGCGCTGGGATCCGATCTGATCCGGATCTGCATGAAGAAGGAAGAGGATATCGAATGGGCCGCCCGCGCCTCGGACGAGGCCCGGGAGCGGGGGATCCGGCTTGCCCACCAGGCGCATTGCGCCAGCCTGTTCGAGACGGTCCAGGGGGCTCTGGACACCCTCAAGCGGGTCGGCCGCTCCAATTTCGGCATCATCTACGAACCGGCCAACTGGTTCATCGCCGGCGAGGACTACGGGGCCGAGACCATCCGCCGCCTCGAACCCTGGATCATGAACGTCTATGTTCAGAACCATCTCCTGACTCCCACGGGGGTGACGGTGGTCGAGACCTGGGGACGCGGCGGCGTCGCCGTGGACCACATCGGACTCTGGGAAGAAGGAGGCGTCGATTTCGAGGAGGTCTTCCGCGGCCTCGACGCCATCGGGTATGGAGGCTATGTGACCGTCCACCAGGCCTTCGCCGGGGTCATGCCGGTGGAAGAGGCGGCGGCCCGGAGCGCCCGGTATCTCAAGCCGCTGATGGGACTCTGAATCCCTCCGGGGCTCCGAGTCGGGACGAACCCGGCGCGGGAGCCGCAGTTGGCATCATGCCCTCGCCAGCCCTTTCTTGTAAGGTTGAACCGTTATCAGCCCGTGGCAAAAGTCGTCGCGGCATTCGACCGTCCCTGCATCCCGGCGGACTGCGTTGCGATTCGGGCACATACTCCCGGTATGCACCCGAATCGCGCCTTGTCCGGCGGGCGCAGGAACGGTCTCGGTGCTCGCGGGACTTTCACCACGGACTGTTAAGACCTCACCACAGGGGGCTGTTCCGATTTGTGCTCCATGGAGGCCAACTCACCCATATCTCCGCCTGACCTGCGGGCGGCGCTGAAGGAGCATTTCGGCTTCCCCTCCTTTCTTCCGGGGCAGGAAGAGACCATACGCCACACCCTGAACGGCGACGATTCCATCGTGATCATGCCGACGGGGAAGGGAAAATCCCTCTGCTACCAGTTGACCGCCATGTTGCTGGAGGGGGTCACGGTGGTGGTCTCGCCCTTGATCGCTCTCATGAAGGACCAGGTGGACGGACTCGTGGCCCGGAACCTGCCCGCCACCTTCATCAACTCCTCCCTTTCCTGGCAGGAAATGGACCACCGCATCCGGGAGTTGGAAAGGGGGTCGTACAAGCTGGTCTACGTGGCTCCGGAACGCTTCCGGAACCGGCGTTTCATGGAAGTCCTTCAGAATCGGCAGGTCTCCCTGATGGCGGTGGACGAGGCCCACTGCATCAGCCACTGGGGACACGACTTCCGTCCCGAGTACCTGCGCCTGGCTCCGGTCCTGACCCGGTTCCCCCAGGCCCGGGTGATGGCCCTGACCGCCACGGCCACGCCTTACGTTCGGGAGGACATTCTGAAACAACTCGGACTGGGACAGGAAGGCCGTTCCGAGGCCCGGCTTCTGGTCTTCGGCCTGGAACGGCCCAACCTCCGGCTGATGGTCACGCGGACGGCGAACCACCAGGCCAAGTTGGACCGGGTGATCGAGATCCTGGACGAATGGGAGTCCGGAATCGTCTACTGCGCGACCCGGAAACAGACGGAACGGGTCCATTCCCTGCTGCGGGACGCCGGGAGGAAGACGAGCCTCTATCACGCGGGCTTGCCGGACCAGGAGCGCCAGGCCGTCCAGGATCGGTTCATGGGGAAGGACGTTCCGGTCGTGGTGGCCACCAACGCGTTCGGCATGGGCGTGGACCGGACCGATCTTCGCTTCGTGGTGCATTGGGACCTGCCGGGCAGCGTCGAAGCCTACTACCAGGAGATCGGACGGGCCGGCCGGGACGGGTCGCCGGCGCTTTGCGAGCTTCTCTACAACTACGCCGACGTGCGGACCCAGGAGTTTTTTCTGGATGCCGCCAATCCGGAGCCCTTTCTCCTGGAGCGGACCTGGAGAGTGCTGCGGAGAACCTGTTCCCGGGAAGAACCGCGAGTCCAGCCGTTCACGGCATGGACCCGGGAAATCTCGTCTGAAGCCAGCGACTTGTCGATTCGGACCCTCTTCTCCCTGCTGGAGCGGAGCGAGCTGATCCGGCAGGAGCCGGCCCCGGGTGGGCAGATCGCCATCTCCCTGTTGCAGGACGCCGGCCGTGTCCGCCTGGACCGGGAGGCCTCCTATCTGGTGGAGAAGCGCCGCCGCGACCGGAGGAAATTGAGGGACATCCTCGGCTATGTCAATTCGACGCGCTGTCGGCACGGCTACATCCTGGGCTACTTCGGCGACCGGGAGGCGGCCGCCGAGTGCGACAACTGCGATCGCTGCCGCCGCTTCTCGACGGGTGAGATCCGGGAACCGACGGAAGAGGAGTGGGTCGTTCTGCAGAAGGCCCTGAGCTGCGTGGCCCGCATGCAGGGCCGGTTCGGACTGGCCAAGGTGCTCCAGGTGCTGAGGGGATCGAAAGCGCAGGAGATCATGGACCGCGGTCTTGACCGGCTCTCGACCCACGGTCTGCTCAAGAGCCACGGGCAAACCTACCTGCGGGCCATCCTGGAGGAGCTGATTCGGGACGGGTGCGTCCGCGTCTCTTCCGGTGAGTACCCCGTGGTCTCCATCACGCCCCGGGGCCGACGCGTCATGTTGCGCCAGGACCCGGTGGAGCTCTCCTGGCCTGTTCCGCCCCGAAAGCGGGCCAAGCCCAAGGCCCGGGCGGCGGCGCCCGTGACCGACGACCTGACCTACGATGAAGCCATTTTCGAGGAACTGAGAACGTGGAGGACGAACCGGGCGCGCGAGGCTCGGATTCCCCCCTACACCGTGCTTCACGACGCCACGTTGAAGCTTCTGGCCGCCGCCCGGCCCCACCGGCTGGCGGAGCTGGAGAGCATCAAGGGACTGGGTCCGGCGAAGATCGGCCGCTACGGCGAGGAACTGCTGGAGATCGTCGCCGGGGCTCAGGCGGCGCCGTCGTCGAAGACCACCTGACCGCCGAGTACCGTTCGATGGACCCGGATCCCTTCCTCCGTCCATGAGAACTGAATCAGGTGGGCCAGCTTTCCCGCTTCCAGGGCTCCCATACGGTCGTCCCGAGCCAGGAGGCGGGCGGGATTCAGGCTCGCCATCCGAAGGGCGTCCTGACGGGAGGCCACGCCCATGCGGACCAGGTTGGAGACGCCCTGGCACAAGTGGGCCCCGGCCCCGGCCAGATATGGCGTTCCGGCCAGGGAGATCCGGCCGTTGGCGGCCACCTCCACCGCTCCTCCCGCCGCCGGGTAGGTGCCGGGGGGGAGTCCGGCGGGGGTGACGGCGTCGCTGATGAGGATGATGCGCTCCACTCCCTTGCACCGCAGAATGCACTTGAGAACCGAGGCGGGGAGGTGATGCCCGTCGGCGATGACGCTGCAGTCGAGCCGGTCTCTGGACAGTTGCTCCCAGATGTAGTTGGGATGCCGCGGAAGCAATGAGTGGGCTCCGTTTCCCAGGTGGGTCGAGAGACGGGCGCCGGCCCTGATGGCGGAGTCCAGATCGTGCGCCGAGGCGTTGGTGTGACCGACGGCGACCACGACCCCTGCTTCCGCCAATCGCTCGATGAAGGGGATGGCCCCCTCCAGCTCCGGCGCCAGCGTCACCAGGAGGATTCCGCCTTCGGCGGCTTCCTGCATCCGGAGGAATTCATCCCACGAGGGCAGCCGGACATGTTTCAGCGGGTGGGCTCCCCTGGGGCCGTCCAGCCGTGAGATGTGGGGACCCTCCACGTGGATTCCCAGGATCGAGCGGCGGGTGCCGGGGTCCCGGCAAGCGGCCGTGATGGCCCTCAGGGAATGGAGCATCCTGTCCTGGGAGTGCGTGGTGACGGTCGGCAGGAAGGCGCCGATCCCGGCCCTCCACTGACTTCGGACCACCCTCGCCACCGATTCCGGCGCGGTCTCCGCTTCATTGAACCCGTAACCGCCGAAGCCGTTGAGCTGGATGTCCAACAGGGCCGGAGCGATCCAGGGTCCGGACCCGGCGCGATTCCCGGTCCGAACATCGGCGATGGTCTCACCCGTCACGGCCACGGAGATGGATCGCCCGGTCCGAACGTCTCGTCCTTCAAAGCGGGTGGGTACCATGTCTTCCCGTCTTCCTCCCGCCGTTCACCGGCAGTCGATGAGTCCGCTTCCCGCCACCGGCCGGCAGACATAGGCATCGACCTCCAGGCCCTGGGCTTCATGCCAGGCACGGGTCAGATGTTTCAGTGTGCGCTCGACCGCCGCGCTTCGGACCAGGATCATGGCGCAGCCCCCCAGGCCCGCACCTGAAAGTTGAGCCCCCACGACCCCCGGTTGGGCACAGGACAGATCCACGATCCGATCGATTTTGGGCGTGGAGCAGGCATAGCTGCCCGGCTGCATCCAGAGGCGGGCGCGGTCTCTCCTGGCGGGATCCGGGGAGAAGGAGTCCCGGATCAGGCGGTCCAACTGCAGGTCGCCGCAGGCGGTGGAATGAGGACGGGGCCGGTCCTGGTCATGCCGGACGATGCGGTCGCCGTCGTGGCTGACCCGCATCATCTCTCCGATCCGGGCGAACCGGCGGTCCTTCAGGAGCCGGGAGAACCGGTCGCTGCGCCGGCACTCGGTGACGCCGAAGAGAGCGACCCCCCTCAGGGGATATTTCCCCAGGTCGTCGTGAGTCGAGAAGATCTCCCCGACTCGTTCGGTCTGGTCCGGCAACTGCTTTAAAATGCCGCGGCGGCCGGTCTGCTGGGGCAACTGTTTCAGCAGGCGGTAGATCTCGGCCTGAGACAGGCCCAGCTTGGCGGGGTCCAGGTCCCTGAGGTGATTCATGGCTCCCAGGAAGGAAGCGTGCTCGCGCAGCAACATCTCCGCCAGGTCGTAGCAGGCCACCCGGTGATTGAAGGTGTGCCGGGCCTCGTGGCTCTTGGATACGGCGGTCCGGCTGTTGGCGATGATGACCGACAGCTCCCGGGGCAGGTCGATGGTCTCTTCGATCCGGAACGGAAAGAACCCGATCTTGCTGACCTTGTCCTTCTCCCCGCCGCGGATGGCGGCCTGGTCGGCGATTCCGCCGCGGGACCCGACGAACCATTCCCCCTCGCCGCACAGATCCACGAATTGCCGGGTGCTCAGAGCCAGTTGGTTGAGGGCCACCGACGCCTCCGCCATGGCCACCACCAGAGCCGAGCTGCTGGAGAGGCCGGCGCCCAGGGGGATGTCCCCCCAGACGACGCAGTCCATTCCCCGCAACCTGCGGTGAGGGTAGGCGTGCTGGAGTCGCAGCACGGCGGCCCGGGCGTAGTTGCTCCAATCTCCCCGTGAGACGCTGAGAAACTGGTTGACGGTGTAGGAACTGATGAAGTCCATCCAGGCCAGCCAGTCGGTGTCGGGCAACAGATCGCGGATGCGAAAGGTCCTTTCGGGAAATTCGTCCGAAGAGAGGTGCCGAAGAGTGACGCTGTCGTCCGCCCGGGGAGAGGCGGCCAACAGGATCTCCCGGTTGATGGCCATGGTGTTCACGTACCCGCCCCGGTGGTCCACGTGCCGTCCCATGAGGTTGAGACGTCCCGGAGCTCGCGCCAGCACCATGGGGCGCGCCGCGCCGTGGCTCTCGACGAAACGTTCCACCAGGCGGCGGCAGGCGCGAATGCGCGGTTCCAGGAGGACTCCGCCGGAGCCGTATACCCGCGAGAGAGACCGCAGCAGGGACGGGGGCTTCCGGTTCAGGATCTCCAACCACTCGCCGGCCGGTTTCAGACGGCTCGGGTCGATCTGCGGGAGAGGCTCCGCGGGACCCCCGCCAAGAGGCTTGCGCCGGCCCAGCGCCTCCTCGATCCGGAGCAACTCCTCCGGGGTGTTGAACCCCATGAGATCCTGTGGGTCGGCCACCTCCAGCACCGAAGTGGCGCCTCCGTTGGCGGAAACCTGCTCCACCGTGTCCGTCAGGTAGAGTTCCTGCTGGGCGTTGTCGGCCGCGAGGGCCGCCAGGGAGGAGTGGAGGGATTCTCCTCTGAAGAGATAGAGGGAGGTGTTGAGCAATCGGCTTCCGGACTCGATCCCGGCGGCGGACAATTCCTTGCCCGCGACCGTGATGGGGATCCCGGTCTCCGACGAGCGGTGGATGTCGGCCACCTCGACCACGGCCAGGGGTCTCGATTCCGAGTTCAGCAGGATCCGGCCGGCGCTGCTTTCCGTCTCCTTGGGGAGAGCCGCGAGCGTCAGGTCAGCGGCTTCCGACCGGTGGCGTTCCATCAGGTCCCGCACCACCTGGGCCTCGATGACCTTGTCTCCCATGGTGATCAGGACGTCGCCGCCGGCACGCCGGTCGCGCAGGACCCGGGCGGCGCACCTGGCCGCGTGCCCTGTCCCCAGCGCTTCGGGTTGGTATGCGAAGGAGACATCGGGGTGGACCCGGGTCACCGTTTCCATGACGTCGACGGCCCGTTGGCCCACGACCAGGAGAAAATGCTTCAGTCCGGCGGACTTGAGAGTGTCGATGATGCGGACGATGGCGGGGACTCCGGCGATGGGGAAACAGACCTTGTGGTGCCGGGAGGAGCCCATGCGCCTACCGTGTCCGCCGCAGAGAATGACGCAGGTGGTCTCCATCTCGCGTGGTCTTGCCGCCGAAATCCTACCAAGGTGGAGCGGCGGCTTTCCAGCCGCCGGCGCATTGGGGCACCCCTTGCGGGCGCCCTCCGTGGCTTGCCGAGTCGATTGACTCTCGGCGGGGCGTCCCTCAAAATTTCCGGGTGCGGCGGGACCGGATCCGGTTCCGGTTCAACAGAAGAGAGGTGGATTCATGTCGAATGGAAGCGGTGGGCGAAGGCTGTTTCTGGGATGTTTCTTTGCGCTGGTGGCCACCGCGTTCGGATTCGTCGTGCGGGCCATGATCCTGGATGACTGGCGGGCCCAGTTCAATCTCAGCGGAGAGCAGATCGGGTACCTGGTGGGAGCGGGCCTCTATCCCTTCGCCATCTCCATCATTCTCTTCAGTCTGGTTGTGGACCGGATCGGTTACGGAGTCTCCATGGTGCTCGCCTTCGCGGGTCACCTGGCGTCGGCCGTGATCACCATCTTCGCCGAAGACTTCTCGACTCTGTACTTGGGCACCTTCCTGTTCGCCCTTTCCAACGGGATCGTCGAAGCGGTGATCAATCCCGTGGTGGCCACCATCTACGACAAGCAGAAAACGCACTACCTGAGCGTGCTCCACGCCGGCTGGCCCGGAGGCCTGGTCCTGGGCGGCCTCCTGGCCATGACCCTGGGAACGGGGGACACGCTGGGAGGACTTTCCGGCAGCCTGTGGCAATGGAAAGTGGGCCTGGTAGTGATTCCCACCGTCCTTTACGGGTTCCTGTTGCTGGGCCGGAAGTTTCCCGTTCAGGAGCGGGTGGCCGCCGGCGTCCCCTACCTGGACATGCTCCGGGAATTCGGCGCGGCGAGCTGCCTGATTGTCTGCTATCTGCTGGTGCAGGGACTGGACCAGATCCTGCTGGTCCACCAGAGCGCGCTCGAGCCCTGGATGAAGGTGGTGCTGGTGGTGGCGCCGACGGCCGCGTTCGTCTACTTCGTCCGCTCGTTGGGACGGCCCATGTTCGTCTTCCTGCTGCTGATCATGATGCCCCTGGCGACGACCGAACTGGGAACCGACAGTTGGATCGCCGACCTGATGAGTTCCGTGTTGGCCAGTCCCGACGCCGGCGCCCTGGTCCTGATCTACACGTCCCTCATCATGTTCGTCCTCCGCTTCTTCGCGGGCCCCATCATCCACCGCATCTCCCCCTTGGGCCTTCTGGCCGTTTCGGCCCTCATCGCCGCCGCCGGCCTTTTCTGGTTGTCTTCCGCCGGCCAGGCCGCCTCCGTGATTTTCCTGGCCGCCACGCTCTACGGCGTGGGCAAGACCTTCTTCTGGCCGGCGACCCTGGGAGTCGTGAGCGAGTCCTTTCCCCGCGGCGGGGCCTTGACCCTGAACGCCATCGCCGGGGTCGGGATGCTGGCGGTGGGGGTCCTGGGCGGACCCCTCATCGGCACCTTTCAGGACCAGGCGTTCGATCGCCTGATGAAACAGGAAGACCAGGCCCTGCATGCCCGGGTCATGACCGAGAAGCTGGGGCTTCTGGGCCGGTACAACGCCTTGGATCAGGCCGCTCTGGGAAGTCTCGACCAGGAGAACCGGGAGCGCGTCGGCGAGGTTGTGGTGGTTTCCAAGCAGGGAACGCTGGCCAGGATCGCCGTGCTTCCCCTCGTCATGCTGGCCTGCTACCTGGTCCTGATCGGCTATTTCCGCTCGCGGGGAGGCTACAAGCCCGAAACCATCGGTTCGTCGGGAACCTGACGGGGCACCGGGCTCCCGTAGTGATTCGCTCCTCTTTCCGTCCGGCCAGCCGGACCGCGCAGTCCCCTGTGTTAAAATTTTTGCAAGCCGTCGCCGGGTGTGACAGGCGCGGTCCGGCGGAGTGTGAGTTCCTGAACGAGGGGATTGGCCGGAATCTTTCGAGGAGTTCCATTGCTGCTGCGAACGGGTCTGATCTTGTCGCTCTTCCTGTCGGTGGGCGCCGCCGTCCCGGACCCGCAGCAGATTCTGCAAAGAAATTTTTCCAATTGGACGCTGGCTGAAGCCACCCGGATTCTGAACCGGTCTCCCTGGGCCCGAAAGCAGACCTATACCCGGGTCGTAGGAGGCGTCGGCAGCGGGATTCACGGGGAGAAGGAGATCTTCAATTCCTTCTTCGTGCGGCTGCTTTCGGCCCCGCCCATTCGCCGGGCCTATGCCCGCATTCAACAGATTCAGAACGGCTACGACGAGATGACCCCGGCGGCAAAGAGCCATCTCGATGCCGGCATTGCCCCCGGCCTGAATATGGACGTGAGCCGTTGGATCGTGGTCACCATCAGTTTCCGGTCCAACAACCCCAACATGGAACTCAGAGTGAAGCGTTTCTTCGATTCCCAGACCCTGGAGACCATGAGAGACCGGGCGTATCTGGCCACCGAGAGCTTTCCGCGGGTCGAACTGGCCGCCTACTTTGCCCCCCGGGAGGAGGCGGTGGGGGCCAAGTTTGTCTTTCCCCGCCGGATCGATGGTGACCCGGTCGTCTCGCCGGACCAGAAGGAAGTCAACTTCGAGGTCAACATCCCGTCGGTTTACCGCCGGTTGCGCGTCAATTTCTCGGTTTCCGACATGTTGGTGGAAGGGGCGCTCGTGTTGTGATCCCACCCCATCGCTCTGCTGATCCTTCGTTCCGCCAGAGGAACGCGCATCACCGAATCTGGATGGGCACCAGTGTTTCCCGCCTCTTGAAATCGATGCTCGTCTTCGGGCTCGTGATCGGCCTCTGGCATCAGGGTTCGGCCCGGGCCGAGCCCAAGAAGGCCGAAGCCGCCTCCCAGGAGAGTGGCGGACGTTCCGGGAAGAGCGCCCTGGATCAGATCCGCGACTACCAGGTCGGACTGGCTCGCGAAACGGCCGCCTCGACTCCGGCCCCCTCGCTATCGGAGATGATCAACCCGTTTCCGGCGAAACAGGCCGGGAGACTGAACGGCTCGGTGTACTGGTTTCACCGGAACGACAACCTCGACGCCCGAAACTTCTTCGATCCCGGAGGGAAACCGCTTCCCGAGTACAAGAGGAACGAGTTCGGAGCCAGACTGGGCGCCCGGGTCGGAGACAAGATCCAACTCTTCGGAAGTCTCCAGAGCCTGCGCATCATCAAGGGTTCGACTCTGCTCTCGCATGTGCCGGCGCCGGAGATGAAGCAGGGCGATTTCAGCAGCCTCGAGGCCCCCATCGTCGATCCGCTGACGGGAGAGCCGTTTCCGGGAAATCAAATTCCCCGGAGCCGGCTGCATCCGGTCGCCAGGAATCTATTCCGGGTCATTCCCGACCCCAATAGCCCGGACCCCGACCGGAACTTCGTCAACAACCAGCCCCGGGTGACCAACCGGGATACCTACCTCTTTCGCGTCGACTATACCGGCGACGACGATGCCAGTAGCTATCTCCAGTACGAGCTGACCGACGGTGACGGGAAGTTGGTTCATCCGCTTCCCGCCTTCGGCTGGGATCGGACGCTCCGCAGCCAATCCGTGAGCCTCTCCCACAACCGGACCTTGGGGACCCGCTGGGTCACCGAAGGCTCCATAGGATACAACCGCTACCTGAGCCTGAGCGTGTCTCCCAACTCCGGCCAGGTGGGTTTGCTGGATTCGGTGGGGATTTCGGGCCTGGCCGCTCCCGACGCCCTGACCGAAGGATATCCGGATTTCGAAGTCACGGGTTACGCTTCCTTCGGGGATTCATCATCTCCTTACAAGTGGCTCAGCAACCGGTACTCCGGTTCGTTCTCCACCACCACGGCGCTGGGGGATCACACCCTGACCATGGGAACGAGCCTGACCCAACGCCAGGTCAACGACACGCACATCGAAGGCCGCGGCCGCGGCGAATTCGAATTCAGCGGGTTCTACACCGGTGACGGGTTTGCGGATTTCGTTCTGGGTCTGCCCAGTGTGGCCTCGCGGACGGTGGGATCGGACAGGACGGACTTGCGGCGCAACCAGTGGCAGGCTTATATCCGGGACCGCTGGCGGTTGAGTCCGATTTTGGCGCTGACAGGGGGCGTTGCCTACCATTACGCTTCTCCTTACCGGTCGAACACCGATACCATCTCCGGTTTCTTTCCGCTCCTGTTCGAGCCCCCGGCCTCGGGCCGGATCGTCGTTGCCGACAGCTTCGAAGCCCGGTCCCTGGGCCTGGAGAGGGCGGGACGGGGCGGAATGGTGTTCCCCGACCGCAACGACTGGGCCCCCCGGATCGGTTTGTCCTACCGGCCTTTCAGGACCAACAGATTGGTGTTCCGGGCCTCGTACTCCCTCTACTATTCGGTGGTGGGGAGCAGTAGTTTCAGCCGCTATCTGGGGAAGAACTATCCTTTCTACTACACGGAAAGCGCCCAATCCCCCGTGGACAGTCCCGATCTGGATCTGGCGAACCCCTTCGAGAACGTGGCGCCTCCCGAACTGGTGGTCCGCGGGATCGAGACCGGACTGAGAACGCCTTACGTGCAGGCCTGGACGTTGATTCTCGAGAACGACTTCCAGGAGGTGTGGCAACTGCGGGCCTCCTACTATGGAAACAAGAGGACCGGGTGGAGCCGGGTCCTCCCGGGAAACATACCGCTCCCGGCGCCCGGTCCGATCCAGTCACGGCGGCCGAACCCTGATTTCGGCCGGTTTCGGATCTTGACCGGCGCATCATCCGGGAGCAGCCACCGGATGATTTTGTCGGCGGAGCGCCGTCTGAGCGACGGCATGTCTCTCCGTTCCGCCTTTACGTTCCACCGTTCACTGGACGACCGCTATCGCCGCGAACCTTCGAACCCGCGAAATCTGAAGGCCGAACGAGCTTCCGCCCGGGGGATCCCCATTCGCCAGTTCTCCTTGAACTACATCATCGACCTGCCGCCGGGAAGGGAGCGGACGCTGGGTGCCGAGGGACGCAACCCGCTGCTACAACTGGTGGACGGCTGGCGGCTCTCGGGCATCACCCGAATCCAGGACGGGACGCCCTTCAGCGTTTTCGTGCCGGGCGACGGGAATAACGATGGACTCGGAGGAGACCGGGCGGATCGAATTGCCATGACGCCGGGCGACCGGTTCGACTCCTCGGTGGACATGTGGTTCCCGGTGGACGACTTCGCCGAGCCGGCGCCCTACTCCTTCGGCAATTCGGGAAGGAACATCCTGAGGCGTCCCGGATATCATGCTTGGGACATCAGCCTGATCAAGCAGACCCGGTTGGTCAACGGAGATCTCGTGGAGCTTCGCGTGGAACTCTTCAACGCCTTCAACCAGGTCAACTTCCGCCAGCCCAACGCCGTCGTCGGGACCTCGCTCTTCGGAAAGATCTTCGGGGCCCATCGCTCCCGCGAGATCGAGGTCGCGCTCAAGTACTCCTTTTGAGAGACGAGCGGAAGGGCGATTCAAATCATCCCGCAAATTTTCCGTAGCCCACGCTCCTGGGATAGACTCTTCCGATAGTCGGTTCTGACTCGGTCCGTGTCCAGTTCGAGTCGGAGAGATTCCGCATGATGGTGCCCACCTTCGGTCTCGCCTTTTCTGCTCTGCGGACCCGGACCGGGGGAATTCTGCTGCTCCTGGCTGTTCTTCTGCTCCCGCTCGCCGCCGCGGCCTGCGGTTCCCGCGACTCTGGAGATTTTGCGGCCGCGGCCGCCGACTACCCACGCCTCCGCCGGGAGATGGTGTCCACCCAACTCCGCGCGCGAGACATCTGGGACCGTCGTGTCCTGGAGGCCATGGGCAAGGTTCCCAGGCACGAGTTCGTCCCCCAGCGCGTGAAGAAATATGCATACGAGGATCACCCGCTGCCCATCGGCCTGGGACAGACCATTTCCCAGCCCTACATCGTGGCTCTGATGACCCAGTTGGCGGATCCGAGAGAGGGCGCCCGAGCTCTGGAAATCGGGACCGGGTCCGGATACCAGGCGGCCGTCCTGGCGGAGTTGGTGGATCAGGTCTACACCATCGAGATCGTCCCCGAGCTGGCCCGCCGGTCGGGGGCCCTGCTCAAGCGGCTCGGTTACGAAAACGTTCACGCCCGGGCGGGCGACGGCTATCTGGGGTGGCCCGAGGCGGCTCCCTTCGACGTCATCCTGGTGACGGCCGCCGCCGGCCGGGTTCCCGAGCCCCTTCAGCAGCAATTGGCCGAGGGAGGGCGCCTGGTCATTCCCGTGGGTGATCCGGGAACCGTGCAAAAGCTGCTCCTGTTGATGAAGGAGGAGGGCAAGATCCGCCGCCAGGACGTGCTCGCCGTCCGTTTCGTCCCCATGACCGGGAAGGTCCAGGAATAATCACGCCCCGGATCCGACGCGCCGCCGGTAGTAGTAGTAGACGGGCAGCCCGGCGCAGACCGTGGCCACGCCGGCCAGGGATTCTCCAGGATGGGAGAGTGCCACGCTGGCCAGGATGGTGAGACTCGTCAAGACGAAGACCCAGGGCAGAAACCGCTGCAAGATCCAGGCTCCGCGGCTCGAGCCGGCGTCGACAGGCAATCGGAGCAGCGCCGAGACCGTCACTGCCGAGAAGAGGATGACCACGAATCCCGAAAACAGCAGGATCTGCCTCAAGGTCCCCATCCAGACCAGAGCCAGAGCGATGCCGCTCTGGAACCAGATGGCCTTCAGGGGGATCTTCTTCCGCAGATGCACTTCGCCCAACCAGGAGGGAAAGAGCCGTTCCCGGGACATGGCGAAGTAGATTCGTGGACCGGCGATGGACATGGCGGTGACGGAACTCAGGATCGAGACCAGAATCAGTAGCGTCACGATCCATTCCCCCGACGGCACCACGGCCGCGGCGGCCAACTGGGCGACGGCCACCTCCCCCTGCAGCCGGTCGAGGGGAAGCGCCGTCAGGTAGGCGAGATTGACCCCGACGTAGAGGATGGTGACCAGCACCGTCCCCAGCAACAGGGACCTGGGGAGATTGCGGGCCGGGTCCCGAATCTCTTCGGCGATGTAGGCCGCGGCGTTCCAGCCGCTGTAGGAGAACATGACCAGGACCAGAGCCGAAGCCACGGGGACCAGCGTCTCCGGATCCCAGGCGCCGGCCGGATTCAACTCGTGGAGGACGCCAGCCTTCAGGGTATTGAAAAGCACCAGGCAGGTGAACCCGGCCAGCAGTCCCAGGTTCAGGAGAGTCACCGTGGAATGGAGTCGGGTTCCGAACCTGAGCCCCACGGTGAGCAGGGTGGTGACCGCCAGGAGAACCAGGGTCGCCACCGCCTGGTTCCCCAGAGGTCCCGATGCGAGGGGCAGGTAGGGTTCCAGGTAGATGGCGAGTCCCAGCGAAGCGGCGGCCACGGGGCCCGAGAATCCGATGATCAGGGAAGCCCAGCCGGAGAGGAATGCGGGCAGGGGGCCGTAGACCGGGTAGAGGAAGGCGAACTCTCCTCCGGCCTTGGGGGTCCGGGCCCCCAACTGGGCGTAGCAGAGGGCTCCGGTCAGGGACAGCAGGCCGCCGGCCACCCAGATTCCCACGAGCCACGAAGAATTCCCGATCTCCTGGGCGATGAGTCCGGAGGTGGTGTAGATGCCCGTTCCGACGATGTTTCCCACCACCAGGAAGACGGCGGAAGCGAGGCCGATTTCCCGAAAGAGCTTCATTCCATGCCTGATGCGGGTGGGGCCGCCTGGGAATGCCGCCGCCGCTCGCCGGCCGGCATCAGCGTCCCACCAGTTCGGAGACCACCTGGTCCATGGTCTCCTGACTCTGGTAGTTGATCAGGCGCCGGACCACCGTTCCGGACGAATCCAGGAGAAAGAGAGTGGGGAAGACGTTGACGTTTCCGAAGGCCTCTTGGGCCGCCGGGGTCAGGTGGACGTTGGGAAAGGAGACTCCGTGCTTTTTCAGGTATTCGATGCGTTCCCGGTCGTTCACCGTCAACTCCAGGATCCGGTCGGCATTCAGGCCCACCACCCGGAGTTGATCGTCTTCGTACCGCTGGTGGAGCGATTCCAGGATGGGCGAGATGCGGGAGCAGGGCGGGCAGCCGGTGAACCAGAAATAGAGCAGGGCGTTGGACCCTCTCAGGCTTTCGCTGGACAGCTTCTTGCCTTCCAGGGTCAGCAAATCGAAGCCGGGTGCGGGTTTTCCTTCCCACCCGGTGACGCGGACCGGGTTGCCGTGACGCTGCAAAAAGGCCGCCACTCCCGGCCGGTGAACTTTGGTGATCTCTCCGGCCTGGTCCCGGTCGAACATCTTGGGAACCCGGCGGTCGATTTCCATGACGGTGAGCAACAGCTCGATGGACTGGACGCCGACGGCGAACTGTTCTCCGATCTGAGCCCGCGTCGGGGGCTCGCCGGTCCGATCCAGTTCGCTCTTGACCAAAGCCGGGATCCGGAACAGGATTTCGAACAGCCTTCCGATGAACTCCTTCTCCTCGCTGTCAAAATGAGGATCGTTCTGGAGTTGGGAGAAGCTGACTTCGGTTCCTTGGCGAAGCAGGACCTGGATCTTGGTCAATACTCCCTTCTCGACTTCTGACGAGGGAGAGCCGAGGGCCAGCAGCAGGATCAGGGGCAGGGAATTCATCATGGTCACACGTTCCGGGCGCTGAAAGGTTACTTGGCTGCCAACAGGATGACGGCGACGACGGCCCCGAGGAGGACCAGAAGTCCGGCCGGCATGAAGCGCCGCGTCGCATTCAGGCGATAGAGGGACAGTAGGGTCAGTCCCAGAACCAGCCATAGCGGCAGGTCGGCCGGGATCCCGCTGTCGCCGCCGGCGAACAGCGCCGAGAGAATGAGAGCCGCACCAAAGAGAACGCCCAGGACGAGGGAAGGCAGGCTGCGGGCCTTGAGATACCCGATCAGCCCTCCCAGGGTCACCAGGGCTCCATAAATGACGACCGCCGCTTCGGGAAGATTCATGACGATGCCGCCCGTCCTTTTCTCGCCATTCGCTGGCGCCTCGCCAGGACCAGGGACCAGACGGCGGTGACCAGGAGGCCGCCCGACTCGCTGAGTTCCTCCTGGCGGTAGTTCAAGGTTCCTTCGGGGAGTGTGCGGCCCACGTAGAGCGCAGACACGAGGCACGCGCCCGCGAAGAGCTCCACCCAGGGCTGGGGGAGCCTCCTCCCCGTCCAATGCATCCAGGACCAGATCGCCGCCAAACCATAAACCGGCATCCAGAAATAGAGGTCGGGATCGTTGTACTGAAGGACGGTGGCGGCGGAATAGAGGATGAGCATGACGCGGCTCAGAACCCTCAGCCCCATGGCGCTACGTCCTCCTCCGGTTTCCTCCGGCGATGGCGGGCAGAAAATGGACTTCGCTGCCGGGCTCCAGGCGGGCTCGAAGGCCTTCGGGCGAAATCACGCCGTCGATGGAAACCGCGACGCCGCTGCGCAGCCGATCGCCCTCGCGGAGACGCTCCCCGATACCAGGGTATTCCTGGTCCAACTGATCGATGAGTTGCCGAACGGTCTGTCCTCGAACCTCGACCTGCACCCGTCCATCCGTGAACTCTCGCATCGGCGGAGGAATCCAGGCTGTCGGCATGGAGCTCTTGTGCGGCCCCCGGCTCGGAGCCGGGCGGCGGTTCAACCGGAACCGTTTCCTTTTTTCTCCAGGATCGAGTTCAACACCCTGGGCGGGCTCATGGGCAGGTCCCTGAGCCTCAAACCCGTCGCCTGGTAGACGGCGTTGGCGATAGCGGCCGGCGGAGGCACGATGGGGACCTCTCCGACTCCCCGCACGCCGAAGGGATGTCCCGGATTCGGCACCTCCACGATCTTGGTGTCGATCATGGGGAGGTCCAGGCTCGTGGGCATCCGGTAGTCCAGAAAGCTGCCGTTCAGGAGATGGCCCTGTTCGTTGTAGACGTACTCTTCGTTCAGGGCCCAGCCGATGCCCTGGACGGCTCCGCCCTGCATCTGGCCCTCGACGTAAGCCGGGTGGATGGCCCGTCCGGCATCCTGGACCACGGTGAAACGGAGGATCTCGATCTTCCCGGTATCCGGGTCCACTTCCACATCGGCGATCTGGGTGCAGAAAGCGCCGCCCACTCCCTTGGGATCGACGGTGGCCCGGCCCACGATGGGTCCGCCGGTCTCGTCCATTTTGGCGGCCAACTCGGCGAATGAAATGCTGCGGCCCGATCCATCGGTGGCCCGGTATTCGCCGTCGACGGCCTCGACCTGATCCGCGGAAATCTCCCAGAGGACGCCAGCCCGGCCGATCATCTGCTTCTGAATGTCCTTGCCCGCCTCGTACGCCGCATAGCCGGTGGAGAAGGTGACCCGGCTGCCTCCGGTCACGTCCGTATAACCGACGGCGTCCGTGTCCACGACGATGGGCCGGACGCTCTCGGCCGGAATGCCCAGAACCTCCGCCATCTGCATGGCCACGGAGGTCCGGGTGCCGCCGATGTCGGTGGAGCCCTCCACCAGGCTCACCTGGCCGTCGGGGTTCACGCTGGCGTGGACGCTGGATTTGAGTCCCACGTTGAACCAGAATCCGCTGGCCACGCCGCGGCCCCGGTTGGGTCCTTCCAAAGGAGCCGAATAGTGCGGGTGTTCGCGGGCGGCTTCGGTCGTTTCCACGCATCCGATCCGCGGCCAGACCGGTCCGTCGACCCGCCGATCACCTTCCTGGGAGGCGTTCTTGAGGCGGAATTCGATGGGGTCCATGCCCAACTCTTCACAGATCTCGTCCACTACCGTCTCCGAGGCGAACTCGGCGTGAGTTGCTCCCGGTGCCCGGTAAGCGGATGACTTGGGCTTGTTGACCAGCACGTCGAAGCCGTCGATGACGCCGTTGGGAAGGTTGTAGGGTGCGAACACGCACATGCAGGCGGCGCCGATGGGCGATCCCGGAAATCCGCCGGCGTCGAAGGCGGCCCAGAAGCTTCCGGCGGTGAGGGTTCCGTCCTTCTTGGCGCCCATCTTGACGCGCATGAACGAAGCCGGCGTCGGACCGGTCGCCTGCAGGACTTCCTCCCGGGTCATGAGGATCTTCACCGGCCGGCCGGTGGCCTTGGACAACAACGCCGCCGTCGGCTCCAGGTAGGTGGCGATCTTCCCGCCGAAGCCGCCGCCGATCTCGGTGGGGACGACCTTCACCTGGGAGATGGGGACCCCCAGGATCTCGGAAGTCTGGGCGCGGCTGGTGAAGGAGCCCTGGGTGCTCAGCCAGATGGTGAGCTGGCCGTCGGAGTTCCAGAAGGCCGTACAGTTGTGGGGTTCGATGTATCCCTGGTGCACGGTCTGGGTGGTGAACTCCCTTTCCACCACGATGTCCGCTTCGGCGAACCCCTGCTCCACGTCACCCAACTCGAAGTGGATATGGTCCGCGACGTTGGTCGGCTTGTCTCCGACGGTCCCGAAGGACTTGGTGCGGAGGCTCTCATCCAGCAGCGGCGCCCCCTCCTTCATGGCCTCCATCACGTCCATCACGGGGGGAAGCAGTTCGTATTCCACCTCGATCAAGCCCGCGGCTTCCTCGGCCAGGTGAGGATCGGTGGCCGCCACGGCGGCGACGGCGTGGCCCTGGTAAAGAACCTTGTCCCGGGCCAGGACGTTGAGGGAGAGATGGCGCAGCGGCGCTGCGGCCTCCCCCAGGTTGGCGATCTTGTCTCCCGGATCGGGCAGGTCCTGACCCGTGACCACCGCCTTCACGCCG
Organism: Acidobacteriota bacterium; assembly: GCA_028874215.1. Lineage (NCBI taxonomy): Bacteria > Pseudomonadati > Acidobacteriota > Acidobacteriota bacterium. The sequence goes on along the minus strand of JAPPLF010000020.1, from coordinate 1,935 downwards.
GGCAGCGCCAGCGCCTTGCCGGCGTCGATGGAGACGATCCTGGCGTGGGCGTGGGGGCTGCGCAGGACGTTGCCGTGCAGCATGCCCGTCAGGTACACGTCGGCGCCGTACTGGGCCCTTCCGGTGACCTTGTCCACTCCGTCGTGGCGGATGGGACGGGTGCCGATGACCTTGTATTCGGACTGGGTTTCCGGTGCGGTCTTGGTTGCTGTAGCCATCAGTCTTGACTCCCCCTCGGTTAACCGTTGCCGTTGGCCGGCCCGGCAGTGTCCAATACGGCTCGAATGATCTTGTCGTAACCTGTGCAGCGGCAGAGATTTCCCGCCAGCCAAAGCCGAACGTCATGTTCGGAAGGATCGGGATTCCGGTCCAGAAGGGCTTTGGCGGCGACGATGAAGCCGGGCGTGCAGACGCCGCACTGGAGGGCGGCGTGTTCCAGGAACTTCTGCTGCAAGGGGTGCAGCTCGCCCGATTCCGAGGCCAACCCCTCGATGGTGGTGACCTCGGCGCCCTGAACCTCGCCGGCCATGACCACGCAGGAGTTGACGAGGCGCCCGTCCAGGATGACGCTGCAGGCGCCGCAATTGCCGTTGTTGCACCCTTCCTTGCTGCCGGTCAGTTGGAGAATGTCGCGCAGAACCTCCAACAGGCTGTGGCGCGGCTCGCACAGGAACTCGGTGTTTTCGTCGTTGATCCGGGTCTGAATATGTAGTTTTTGATCGGCGGCTGTCACGCTCATGAATCTCACTCTCCTCTGGCTCGGGCGACGGCCTTCACGAGTGTCCTGCGGGTCAGGACCCCGGACAAGTGTATCCGCTGCTCGATGGTTCCCCGCATGTCGCTGATGGGGCGGGCCGCCCTGCCGGCCGCGGCGGCGGCCGCATCGATAACGGCGTCCGAGACCGGACTCCCCGACAATATTTCGCCGGCTTCCTCCACCAACAACGGGGTGGGGGCCACGGCGCCCAATCCCACGCGGCCGGAGACGAAGGTGTCGCCGGCGTCATTCAGCACGACTGACGACCCCGCCCCGACGACGGCGATATCCATCTCGTTGCGGGGGATGAACCGGAGATAGTGCGCTCCCGAGTTCGGGCCAGGGGTCGGGATCCGCAAGGAGACCAGCAACTCTCCCCGCCCCAGCACATTGCGGCCGGGCGCGGTGCAGAAGCCTTCCACCGGGACTTCGCGCTGGCCGCCGGGACCGGCGATCACGCACGAGGCTCGGTGGGCGATCAGGGCGGGAATGGTGTCCGCTGCCGGGGAGGAGTTGCAGAGGTTGCCGCCGAAGGAAGCGCGGCTCTGGATGGCCGTTCCTCCCACCAGCTCGGCGGCGTCCACGAGGCCCGGGTACAGGGATGCGATTTCGGCGTGCTCGTAGAATTCGCAGCAGGGGACCGCGGCCCCCAGGACCAGTCCTTCCGCGGCATCGTGAGTCAGTTGTCTGAGTTGGGGAATCCGCTTGACATCCACCATCAGGTCCAGGTCGCGATGGCCCTCCCTCACTTGGACGATGATGTCGGTTCCCCCGGCCAGAGGGCGCGCGCGGCCGTCGTATTCGGCCATGAGCGCTATCGCCTCCTCCAGCGTCTCGGGGCATGCGTAGCCTAGTGCCTTCACAGTGTTGTCTTCTCCTCTCGATTGTGGGGTAACGTCATCCCGTTCGACTGCCTGCAATCCGCGTGGTTCAATCCGGAGAGGTCATTCTACACCGTCGAATAGCCTGGGTGCAGAAGCCCTGCGCACTCCCACTCATATTCGGGAAAAACCTGGGAAAGTCAACTCCAAATCGGCTCCTTGAGGAGCCTGCCGCGGGATTCCGGGGATTCACCGACGACCTGTGCGCTTTAGGGCTCAACAGCCCGTGGTAAAAGTCATCACGGCATTCGACCGTCCCTGCATCCCGGCGGACTGCGTTGCGATTCGGGCACATAC